>JACIYQ010000374.1 GCA_014359855.1 Parvibaculum sp. | reverse complement strand
AAACCGGACCCGGTCAGAACAACCGAGTGGCCCGGAAAACTCAATTTCGCAGTTCCGAGTCCAGGATGCCGACGAACGAACGTTTCTCTCGCAAAGTCAAAGTCTTGGACCGCCCCGGAAAAATTTAAACCGGACAGCAGTGGAGATCGACGCGGTAATCGACCCGGCGGAGACGCGGCACTGGATCATCCGTGGACTGAAGTCCCTGCCGCCCGAGGGGCCGCGCGCGCCGCGGCCCTTCATCGATACGTGGTGACGCCTCAGGCTACTTCTTCCGCGACGAAACCCTTCCAGCCCTTCATGTAGGCGATGAAGGCGGAGCCGAGCCCCTCGTCGCGGAGATGCTGTTCCGTGACGGGGAGCGAGGGCGAGACATAGGCGGCGTCTGCCAGGGCCCGGCGTGGGAAATCGTGGCGCAGGATCGCGGCGCGGCCGATAATCGCGAAATCGCAGCCGGCGCCGATGACCCATGCAGCGTCCTCGGCGCTCATGATCTTGCCGGCGGCGCCAAGGCGGACATTGCCGCGAGGGAGGTCTGTGAAGAAGCTCATCAGCGAACGGCCCTGGAATTCCTCCTCGACGGGTTCCTTCTTCACATCCCAGAGCGACATGTCGAGGAAGTCGATCTTCGCGGCGGAGAGAAGTTCGGCGGCGACGTCGCGCACTTCGGCGAGCTTCAGGCCGAAACGCTCCGGCGACAGGCGGATGCCCAGCTGGAAGTCCGGACGGCAGGCGGCGCGGATGCCGTTGACGATCTCGAAAATCAGGCGGGCGCGGTTTTCGAGCGAGCCACCATAGATGTCGTTGCGCCGGTTCACCTCCGGCGAGAGGAACTGCGCGAGGATATAGCCATGCGCGCCATGAACCTCGACGCCGTCGAAGCCTGCTTTCTCCGCACGCTTTGCCGCGGCAATGAAATCGTCGCGCAGCCTTTCGACCTCGGCAGTCTTGAGCGCGCGACCGCCGGTCTCCTTGTCGTCCGAAGCGCCGACGACATCGCCCACGATGTCCTTCGGCGAGCGGATGCCCGCGTGGTGAAGCTGGAGGGACGACACCGAATCCCGCGCCTTGATGGCGGCCGCGAGACGGGTGAGGCCTTCGAGGTGCCTGTCGTCCCAGACGCCGAGCTGGCCGGGGAAGCCCTGTCCGCCCGCCTGCACATGGGCGGCGCAGGTCATGGTGAGGCCGAAGCCGCCTTCCGCGCGCATGGTGAGCCAGCGGAATTCATCGTCGGAGAGGCGGCCATCGGCATGGCTCTGCGTGTTGGTGAGCGGTGCCAGCATGAAGCGGTTTTTCATGGCCGGTCCGTGGGCGAGAGAAAGCGGCTCGGCGAGCTTTTTCGTTGTCAGCATTTCTGTCCTCGATACGAAAGCGGAAAAAAGATGCGGTCAGCTTTCGGCCTTCGCGACTTTCTCGAAGTCCGAGGCGTCATGCCGCTCGGGGAGCTGGCTTTCCGGTTCGCCCCAGGTGCGGTTGACCATGCGGCCGCGCTGAACGGCGGGGCGGGCTGAAATCTGCCCGGTCCAACGGTTGACGTGCTTGTATTCATGGACGCTGAGGAATTCGGCCGCGCCATAGAGCAGGCCCTTGGCGAGCGCGCCGTACCACGGCCAGATCGCCATGTCGGCGATGGTGTAGTCGGGGCCGGCGATGTACTCGCTTTCGGCAAGGCGCCTGTCGAGCACATCGAGCTGGCGCTTCACCTCCATCGCGAAGCGGTCGATCGCATATTCGATCTTGAAGGGCGCGTAGGCATAGAAATGACCGAAGCCGCCGCCGAGATAAGGCGCCGAGCCCATCTGCCACATGAGCCAGGACCAGCATTCGGCGCGCTTCGCCAGATCGGCGGGCTGGAAAGCGCCGCCGAATTTTTCCGAGAGGTAGAGAAGGATGGCGCCGCTCTCGAAGATGCGGGTCGGCGGATTGGTGCTGCGATCCATGAGGGCGGGGATTTTCGAGTTGGGATTGATGGCGACGAAATCCGAGCCGAACTGATTGCCCTCGCCGATATTGATGAGCCAGGCGTCGTACTCGGCGCCCTTGTGGCCCGCCTCCAGCAGCTCTTCCAGCATCACCGTGACCTTGACGCCGTTCGGCGTCGCCAGCGAATAGAGCTGGAGGGGGTGCTTGCCGACAGGGAGCTCCTTCTCATGCGTCGCACCGGCGATGGGCCGGTTGATGCTGGAGAAGCGGTTTTCGTTCCGGTCCTTTTCCCAGGTCCAGACCTTCGGCGGCGTGTAGGCGGTATCGGTCATCGGACATCTCCCTGATTTTCCTGCCCGGCGCGAGGCCGGCCGAAATGCTTTGCCGGGAGGATAGCAGAGCTTTGGGGAGAAGACGCAAGGCGCGACGGAAGGGACCGCCGTCCGGCGGTCCCATTCCACAGCGAGAGCACGTCGCTAGCACGTATTGTCAGAACTAGAGCGATGCGCCGCCGCTCACCGCGATGACCTGGCCGCTGATGTAGTTCGACTCGGGCGTGCAGAAGAGATAGACGCCGTTCGCCGCCTCTTCCGGCGTACCGCCACGGCCAAGCGGGATCATCTGCTTTTCCATCGCATCGATGAAGGCAGGCTGCACCCCGACCGCAATCTTGCGGCCTTCGACATCGATGTTGGCGCCCTCGCCCGTCAATGGCTGCGTCAAGCGGGTCTTGATGAGGCCGAAGGCAACGCAGTTGACGTTGACCTTGTAGCGCCCCCATTCCTTGGAGAGCGTCTTTGTCATTCCGGACAGAGCCGCCTTTGCCGAGGAATAGCTCACTTGGCCGGCGTTGCCTCCGAGCCCCGCCAGAGAAGAGATGTTCACCACCTTGCGGAAGACTTCCTCGCCCTTCTGCGCTTCATTCTTCGCGAAAATGCGGATGGGCTCGGCGGCGGCCCGCAAGATGCGGAACGGCGCCATGAGATGGACGTCGAGCATGGCCTGGAACTGCTCGTCGCTCATCTTCTGAATGACGCTGTCCCAGGTATAGCCCGCGTTGTTCACGATGATGTCGAGACCGTTATAGGTATCGAGCGCCGTCTTGACGAAGCGGTCGCCGAAATCCGCTTCGGTGACGCTGCCGATGCAGGCAGTCGCCTCGCCACCCAGGCTGCGAATCTCCTCGATCGTTTCCTGCGCGGGCTCCTTGTCCATATCGTTGATCACGACGCGCGCACCTTCGCTTGCGAGCTTCAACGCCACCGCGCGGCCGATGCCGCGGCCCGAGCCGGAAACGAGCGCCACTTTTCCTTCGAGTTTCGTCATTATTCTGTCCTCAATTTGAATAGGCGACGACGGCTTCGCCAAGCAGTTTCACGTCGTTGTTCTGGTCGACGGCGCTCAGTTCCAGGCGGGCGCGGTCTTCCCCGCCCTCCTTGAAACGCTCCAGCAGCTTTGCCGTGCAGGTAATTGCGGCGCCGAGCTGCGTGATCGAGGTGAAGCGCGTCGAGAAGCTGCGCAAGGCCGTCTGCGGCACCAGATCGGTGAGCAGGCGGCCGAGATAGGCCATCGACAACATGCCGTGCGCGAAGACGTCGGGCATGCCGGCCGCCCTGGCGAAGTCGATATCGACATGGATCGGGTTGTGATCGCCAGAGGCCCCGCAATAGAGCGCAAGCGTGTGCCGGGTGATGGGGGCCGTCGTCAGCCGACCGATGACCGCGCCTTTTTCGGCCGTTCGAATATCCGTCATTTCCATCCCCTAGCCATGCCGCACAACAATGGAACGGCGCATGCCGGCAACATGAGCGCCATCCTGATTCCGAGCTTCGGTGTCGATCACCAGGAATTCGAGCGCGCCACCCTTCTTGTCGTAGATGTCGGCGATTTTCGATTTGAGGGTGATGCGATCGCCCGCGCAGATCGGCGCGTGATAGGTGAATAGCTGCTCGCCATGCAGAATTTTCCCGATATCGATGTCGAGAAGCTCGAGAAAATCGAAGGGATTTTCCCGATCCATCTCGAGGGAGAAGAGGAAGGTGGGTGGCGCCGGCAAGGCGCGGTACCCGGCCTTCCGAGCCGCCTCTTCATCCGAATAGATCGGATCGGTGCTTCCCGTCGCCTTGGCGAAGAAGCGCAGCCGCCCCTTCTCCGCCTCGACGGTGACCGGAGGAAATTCATGGCCGATGAAATTCCTGTCGATCATGACGCCTACTCCGCGCGCTCATACATGGTGACGACGCAGGCGCCGCCCAGACCAAGATTGTGCTGAAGGGCAACGCGCGCGCCTTCGACCTGCCGCTTGCCGGCCGCACCGCGCAACTGCCATGTGAGTTCCGCGCATTGGCCGAGCCCGGTGGCGCCGAGCGGATGCCCCTTGGACAGGAGGCCGCCCGACGGGTTGGTCACGACCTTGCCGCCATAGGTGTTGTCGCCGTCCCAAATGAACTTCTCGGCGCCGCCTTCCGGGCAAAGACCGAGGCCTTCATAGGTAATGACTTCGTTCGTGGTGAAGCAGTCGTGAAGTTCCACGACATTGACCGCTTCCGGCCCGATACCCGCCTGCTCGTAGACGCTGCGCGCGGCCTCCTTCGTCATGTCCGCGCCGACGGCCTTGATGAGGCTGCGCTCGGTGAAGGTCGAAGGGTAGTCCGTCGTCATTGCCTGACCGGCGATCCTGATCCGCGCATCGACATTGTGCTTGCGCGCGAAATCTTCCGAACAGATGACGGCCGCCGCTGCACCACAGCTTGGCGGACAACATTGCAGCCGCGTCAGATTGAGAAACATCTTGGGCGACTGCAGCACTTCGTCGACCGTCACATGGGTCCGGAAGATCGCGCGCTCGTTATGAATGGCATGCAGGCTTGCCTTCTCGCGCACCTTGGCGAAGGTCTCGTCCTTCGCGCCGTATTTCTGCTGGTATTCATATCCCGCGCCACCAAAGAGACGCAGCGCCATCGGCACCGTGTCGGCGCCCTGGAAGGATTCATCGGCGATTTTCAGGAATTCATCGAGCGGTCCCGGACGATCGTTGAAGACGTTGCCGAGCGCACCCGGCGACATCTGCTCGAAACCGAAGGCAAGCGCGCAATCCACGGCGCCGCTCGCGACGGCCTGGCGCGCAAGGAAGAGCGCCGACGAGCCCGTCGAGCAATTGTTGTTGACGTTGACGACCGGAATGCCGGTGAGGCCGACCTTGTAGAGTGCGGCCTGACCGGAGGTCGAATCTCCATAGACCCAGCCGGCATAGGCCTGCCCGATCGCTTCATAGGAGAGGCCCGCATCCACCAGCGCGAGACGGATCGCCTCGGCGCCCATCTCGTCGTAATTGGCACTCGCTCCGGGCTTTACAAACGGGAGCATGCCAACCCCCGCGACGATGACACGATTATCCATAGATCCGTTCCTTCGCTAGTTGACGTTTCGACCCTTGTCCGCCCAATAGGGTTTGCGGAGGTCGACTTTCAGAATTTTTCCTGCACCGGATTTGGGCAAGGGCTCGCTTCGCACACCGACACTGCGGGGACATTTGTATCCGGCGATGAGTTCTTTGCAGTGGGCGACGATGTCGCCGGCCGTCACGGCATGTCCCTCTTTCGGCACAACGACCGCATGCACCCGCTCGCCCCATTTCTCGTCGGGCACGCCGATGACGGCGCATTCGCTGACGGCGGGATGCTGCATCAGCGCGTTTTCCACTTCCACCGAGAAGACATTCTCGCCGCCGGAAACAATCATGTCCTTGACGCGGTCGACGATGTAGAGGAAGCCGTCCTCGTCCAGATATCCGCCGTCGCCCGTATGAACCCAGCCGTCGACGAGCGTTGCCGCCGTCTGCTCGGGCTGGTTCCAGTAGCCGAGCATCACGTTCGGGCCGCGAACGCAGACCTCGCCGACCGAACCGCGCGGCACTTCGCCGCCATCGGCATCGACGATCCTGATCTCCACACATAGTCCGGGCCGCCCGGCCGAACGCAGCTTGCCGGCCTTGGGGCCTTCGAGGACATGCCATTCGGAGCCAAGAACCGTCGCCAATGGCGAGAGTTCCGTCTGGCCATAGGCCTGAACGAAACCGATGCCGGGCAGGAGTTCCATAGCCGTGCGCAGCAGCGATTCCGCCATGGGCGAGGCGCCGTAGACGAGACGTTCGAACGATGAAATGTCACGGCTCGCCAGATCGGGGCAATCGAGCAGAAGCCGGATCATGGTGGGGACGAGCAAGGCATGAGTGACGCGTTCGGTTTCGACGAGGGCAATGAAGGCGCTCGCGTCGAAAGACGGCAGGAAGACATGCGATCCGCCATAGATCGTGGCGGCATAGGTCATTCCCCCGTCAGCCAGATGAAACATCGGCGCGGCGTGCATGTAGCGCACCGAGGAGGTGAGGCCGATGCCGGCGCCGATGCTGAGCGAGCTCGTCCACAGGCTCTGATGCGACAGCATCACGCCTTTGGGAAAACCGGTCGTGCCGCCCGTATAGAAGATGCCGGCGAGATCGTTGCCATTGCGTCCCGCGTCGGGCGCGGGGGCAGCTTCCGAGACGAGCGCCTCATATCCGAGAAGACCCCCGGGGACAGGCCCGTCACCGGCATAGATCACATGGCGGATGCCTTCGCATTCCTTCCGGACGGCCAGACCGGCCGGAAGAAGGACATCGTCGACGATGAGGATCGTCGCGCCCGAATCCTCGACCGAATAGACGTGCTCCGCGACCGACCATCGGACATTCATCGGCACGATGACCGCCCCCGCCCAGGGCACGGCGAAATATGTCTCGAAGTAGCGGTCCGAATTTATTGCCAATATGGCGACGCGATCACCCGTGCCGACGCCAAGAGCCTTCAAGGCGCCGGCCAGACGCGCAACGCGTTCCTTCACCTCGGTCCAGCTGCGATTGCGGCCTGCACATGTCGTTGCAACGGCGCTTGGCGTCGTCGCGGCGGCGCGATGAATGGCTTGCGTCAAATACAAGGACAAAACTCTCCACCGGCCGATTTCCGACGGCCTTTTCTACTCCTTGATAACATAGTTTCTGGATGGTATCTTGTCAAATCAAAGCTCCTCTCTATGCTCGCGAGTTCGGGAACAAGGAGAAGATTCGATGTCGGGTCAGGCAATCTCGTCACCGTGGAAAAAGGCACCCGACCGCAGGAGCGAACGCAACCTGAAGCAAGAGGCTGTCCTGGCGGCGGCGGCGCGGGTCTTCGCGGAGCGGGGCTATCACCGCGCCTCGCTGGACGAGGTCGCGCAGATTCTCAACGTGACGAAGCC
>JACIYQ010000373.1 GCA_014359855.1 Parvibaculum sp. | reverse complement strand
CGGCGCTCGCCTGTGCTTTTCGTGAAAATCGGCGCGGCAACCTTGCAGGACCGCGCCAATTATTTGAAATCATTAGCTAATTTTGGCCTCAAGAGGCACGGGAAGAGACCCGCCCCCGAGGCCGCGCGTTAGGTAACACATGGTCTTGCCATGCGCAACATGCTGGCCCGCGAAATGGCCGTGCCTGCGGCATTTTGGGCCTTTTGAGGTCACGCAGGGGACCGCTGCCCCTGCGTCAGCGGGTATTCGCCGCCGGTTCCCCGCTACATGAAACTGTAGGGATCCACATCGACCGAGACGCGCACGGCGTTCGGGATTTTCATGTCTTCGAGCCAGGCGCGGACAAAACTCTGAATATTGACGTTGCGGCCCGCCTTCACAAGGAAGCGGAGCCGAGTGCGGCCCCTGAGAAGCGCAAGCGGCGCGGGCGCGGGCCCCAGCACCGACACGTCCTCCGTCCGCGGCACCCGGCGGGACATTTCGCGGGCAACCTTCTGGGCAAGGGCGGCGTCCGGCGCCGAAACGACCACACCGACCAGCCGGCCGAAAGGGGGAAGCCCCACCCGCTCCCGCGCCGCCGCCTCCCGGGCAAGGAACTCGTCCCGCCGGCCGGAGACCAGCGCCCGCATCACCCCGTGCTCCGGCATGAAAGATTGCAGGAAGACCCGGCCCGGCCGCTCGGCCCGCCCCGCGCGTCCGGCAACCTGCTGCAGGAGCTGGAAGGTCCGCTCGCCGGCGCGAAGATCGCCATTTTCGAGGCCGAGATCGGCATCGATGACACCGACCACCGTGAGCCAGGGAAAGTGATGGCCCTTGGCGACGATCTGCGTGCCGATCACGATATCGACCTCGCGCGCCTCGATGGCGGCAAAGACCTCTTCATGCGCGGCGGGACCGCGGAGATTGTCGCTCGAAACGATGGTGGCGCGCGCCTGCGGAAACAGCTCCGCGACTTCCTCCGCGATCCGCTCCACACCCGGACCGCAGGCAACAAGCGCGTCCTCCGCACCGCACGAAGGGCACGCCTTCGGCACCGGCGCGCTGTAGCCGCAATGATGGCAGACGAGTTCCCGCCGGAAACGGTGTTCGACGAGCCAGGCCGAACATTGCGGGCATTCGATGCGATGACCGCAGGTGCGGCAGAGCGTGAGCGGTGCATAGCCGCGGCGGTTGAGAAAAAGCATCGACTGCTCGCCCGCTTCGAGCGCTTTCTGGATCTCGCGCACAAGCACGGGTGAAAGCCACCGTCCGCGCTCCGGCGGATCGGCGCGCATGTCGATGGCGGTAACATCCGGCAGTTCCGCTACGCCGTGGCGTGCTTCGAGCCGCACCCGTGCGTAGCGGCCCTGCTCGGCATTGACCGCCGTCTCGAGCGAGGGTGTCGCCGAACTGAGGACGATGGGAAACTGGCCAAGCGAGGCGCGCACAACCGCCATGTCGCGCGCGTGGTAGGCAACACCGTCTTCCTGCTTGAAGGCGGCGTCGTGCTCTTCGTCGACGACGATGAGACCGAGATCGGAGAAAGGCAGGAACAGCGCCGAACGCGCGCCAACAACAACGGGTGCACGCCCCTCCGCAACCGCACGCCAGACGCGCCGGCGCTCACGCGTCGAAAGACCGGAATGCCATTCCGCCGGGCGGCAGCCGAAGCGGCGTTCGAAGCGGTCGAGGAACTGGCTCGTGAGCGCGATCTCGGGCAGCAGGATGAGAACCTGCTTGCCCTGGACGAGCGCCGCCGCCACCGCCTCGAAATAGACCTCCGTCTTGCCCGAGCCGGTAACGCCGTCGAGAAGCACTGCCGCAAAGCGACGCGCTTCCACATGACCGCGCAGAAGGCTTGCGGCCTCTGCCTGCTCCGGCGATAGCGCAACGCCGGGCATATCTGGATTGGGATCCGGGAAGGGCGCTTCGGTCGGAATATCGACCGGCAGCAGCGCGCCTGCATCGACGAGACCGCGCACCACCCCATCGGACACGCCTGCCTCTTCGGCAAGTTCCCGCACCGTACGGGCGCAGCCATCCTCCGCCACCTCGACCGCGCGGGCCCTCGCCGGCGTCATCCGCTGGGGCCGCGCGGCGCCGAGCCTGTAGGCGGTGCGCATCCGTGGCGGTTCCAGTGCGCCGGGCGCCCGGATGGCGAGGCGGAGCACTGAACCTGGCGGTGAAACGGTGTAGCTCGCAACCCAGTCCACGAAGCGGCGAAGCACCTCCGGCATGGGCGGCACGTCGAGCACCTCGGTCACGGGCCTTAACCGGTTATGGCCAACCTCCCCCGTTCCTTCGCCCCAGACGACGCCGATCACCTCCTGCGGCCCGAGCGGCACGATCACATAGCTGCCCGGCCGCACCTGCACACCCGCCGGCACCTTGTAGTCATAGGGCCGAGGCAGGGCGAGGGGCAGCAGGACGCTGACTGTTCCCGAAACGATCGCATCTTCTGTGGATATTTCGGAAGCCATTCGAATTGCCGGGGGGAGAAGGTTCGAAATCGACACGACACTGTAACGCGCCGTAAAGCAAGAGCCACGATGAGACCTTGCGCATGAACAAGGGTGGCGGCAAAAGAAGGAAGCCTTCCGCACCGCTCTCGACTACACTGCGGTCAAAAGACGCGTACCCAACCGACCGCAAAGATCAAGGCATCCATGAAATTTTTCGTCGACACAGCCGACATCGCCGACATCCGCGAGCTTGCCGAGACCGGCCTGCTGGACGGCGTGACCACCAATCCCTCGCTCATCGCGAAATCCGGCCGCAACTTTCTCGAAGTGGTCGAGGAAATCTGCGGCACCGTTGAAGGCCCCGTCAGCGCGGAAGTGACGGCGCTAGATGCGGAAACGATGATCGCTGAAGGCCGCAAACTGGCGAAGATCGCGAAGAACATCGCCGTAAAGGTGCCGCTGACCTGGGACGGGCTCAAAGCCTGCAAGACGCTCACGGGCGAAGGCACAATGGTAAACGTGACGCTGTGCTTCTCGGCGAACCAGGCGCTGCTCGCGGCCAAGGCGGGGGCGACTTTCGTTTCGCCCTTTATCGGCCGCCTCGACGACATCAATCTCGATGGCATGGAACTCATCCGCGAGATCAGGGAAATTTACGATAACTACCCCGCGCTTGAGACCGAGATTCTTGCCGCCTCGATTCGCAGCGCGAACCATGTGAAGGAATCGGCGCTCGCCGGCGCGGACGTCGCCACCGTGCCGCCCGCCGTGCTCAAGGGACTTGCGACACATCCCCTGACCGACAAGGGACTCGAAATGTTCATGTCGGACTGGAAGAAGACCGGCCAGAAAATTCTTTAGGGCAAATACTTTAGAAACGTATTTCGGGGGATGCTGACGCCATGAGCCAGCAAAACGACAGCACCGAAGCAAAGCGGATCGACGATACGGAGGCCACCCTGTCCGCGGACGAGGTGAAGTCCTATCTGCGCCTGCATCCCGAGCTGCTCGCAAACGACCCCGATCTCATTTCCGCGCTCGTGCCCCCCTCGCAGTCGACCGGCCGTAATGTGCTCGACATGCAGCACTTCATGATCGGCCGCCTGCAGAACCAGGTGCGCATGCTGCGCGACATCCAGTCGGACCTCATCGAGGCCTCGTCGCTGAACAGCATTGCACGCGAACAGGTGCACGCGGCGGCGCTGAAGCTTCTCGATGCCCGCTCCTTCGAGCATCTGATCGAATATGTGACGGCGCCCGACGGTCTCGCCCGCGTGCTCGGCGTGCGCGCTTCGACCGTCTGCATCGAAACGGCGAACGGCGTTTCCGGCATCGGTATTCGCGGTGTGCGCGTGCTGGAGCCCGGCGGCGTCGACCGTATTCTCGGCTTGGGCGAACGTTGCCGCCTTTCGGCCCATGTGCGCGGCAGCCGGGGTCTCTACGGAAATCTGGCCGAGGATATCCATTCCGAAGCGCTGGTGCGGCTCGACTTCTCGCCCGCCTCACCGCCCGGACTTCTCGCGCTTGGCGGCTTCGATCCCGAGCAGTTTCACCCCGATCAGGCAGTGGACCTGCTGGAATTCCTCGCCAATGTCGTCGAGCGCTGCGTGCGCCAATGGCTCGATCTGCCGCCCGCGCGTTGAGCGGCGCTCCCGCGCCGGAC
>JACIYQ010000372.1 GCA_014359855.1 Parvibaculum sp. | reverse complement strand
GTTGCAGGCACGGACTTCTCCGGCGGCCTTCCGCGCATCATCCAGATCAAGAGAGTCAACATGGAAGCGACGCTCGGCCGCCACATGCTTTATGTGACGAACCAGGACAAGCCGGGCTTCATCGGCGCGCTCGGCTCGACGCTCGGCAAGGCGGGCATCAACATCGCCAACTTCAACCTCGGCCGTGAGGCGGCGGGCGGCGATGCGATCTGCCTCATCGAGGTCGATGGCGATGTCACGGCGGAAACGCTTGCCGAAATCCAGGCCCTGCCGCATGTCGTGCAGGTGAAGTCGCTCAGCTTCTGATCTCCCGCACGGGCCGAACCGGCAAAGGCGGCGCTCTCCGGGGCGCCGCCTATTTCTTTTTCGCGGCCTCCTCCAGCTCCTCGATTCTCCGCCGGTAGGCGTCGGCGTCGCCGAAGGCGACGAAGTCGAGATAATGTTCATGCGCGCCGATGGCCTTTTTTGCGTGCTTGATCGGGCACCAATAGGCTTCCGTGCGGCCCGCGATTTCGCGCACATAGGCAATGAGGCCGTTCGCATAGGAACAATAGGCGCAGTTCAGCTTTTCGAGCGCGTTGAGATAGGCAAGGTGGCCGCGGTCGAAGAGAAGATAGTCGCTCCGCTTCACCTTCTCGATGCCATAGGCCGGAAAGCAGACCGACTGATAGATCGACACACAGATGTCGAGAAACACCAGGGGCACAATCAGCGAATAGATGACGGGCGCCGTCAGAACCACCAGCGGCTTGGCGTTGAGGACGTAGCGTCCGAGCCGCGTCTGCAGTTCGCGGTGACGGCGCAGAACTTCCTCCTCGAAGACGGCGCGCCCATGTTCCAGCCCATAGCGCAGGAAAGCAGCCTGCCGGGCCACTTCCGCCTCCAGCTCCAGTTGCAGCACCTGAATGCGGGCGCTCAGCTCCCTTATCGTGTCGTTCATTCATCGCCCCTCGTTGTCCCGGCGGTCCGCTGAGTGCGGGTGCTCCTGCATGATCTGCCCAATCGGGCCGGCATGCCAGCATGCCGGGTGGACGAGCCGGTAACTCTTCCTTAACCGTCATATTGAGAGACTGACCTCGGGTTTGTTGAGTATTGCCGGGGGGCAAAATGGATATAGGGGCGAACGGGTTCCGTGACCCGCGGCTGGACTGGCTTTATGGCTACTGGCTGCAAAAGAGGGGCGACCGGCGCGCTGCGTCGCGTGGCGATCTCGCTCCGTCCGAGATCAAATCGCTGCTTCCGATCCTGAATCTCATCGATGTGCGGCGCGAGCCGCTGGGCTTCCGGCATCGTCTCGTCGGAACGGAAATCGTGGAGCGCCTGGGGCGCGATGCGACGGGCTGCTGGGTCGGATCGGCGCTTTATGGCCCCGCATGGCAGGACATCTTCGACGGGCTCCGCACCGTCATGGAGGAAGTCCGTCCCTATCGGCGCCTCACCCGCCTCGACTGGCATGCGCGGCACTGGCTCTCGATGGAGTCGCTGGAACTTCCCCTTGTCGACGACGAGGGCGAGGTCAACATGATCGTGCGCGCGGCGAGTTACTTCACCGATCCGCAGTCGGCAACGCGCGAACGGTGCATCGTCTCGCCGCTCGTGG
>JACIYQ010000371.1 GCA_014359855.1 Parvibaculum sp. | reverse complement strand
AAACCGGACCCGGTCAGAACAACCGAGTGGCCCGGAAAACTCAATTTCGCAGTTCCGAGTCCAGGATGCCGACGAACGAACGTTTCTCTCGCAAAGTCAAAGTCTTGGACCGCCCCGGAAAAATTTAAACCGGACAGCAGTGGGACAAGCCCGGCAATGACATTTTCTTTTTGTCTAAGCCAGCCGGTACTCGCTCGAAAGCGCCGGACGGTCTTCGGTGTGGACGAGCCCGCGCGCGACGAGATGCTCCATATGGGCAAGGACAGAGCGCGCGGCTGCGGGATAGAGCCGCTTGTCGACGGCGGCATACATGATGGGCACCATGTCCTGAATGCGCGTGCGGCCCGCCGCGAGCTGTTCCATGATCTGCCGTTCGCGGTCTTCGCGATGCTCGATGAAGGAACGCACGAAGGGCTTCGGATCGGTGATCGCGGGCCCATGCGTCGGCCAGTAGATCTCGTCGTCGCGCGTGAGCAGCAGGCGCAGCGAGGCCATGTAGTCTTCCATATTGCCATCGGGCGGGCTGACGATGCTTGTCGACCAGCCCATCACATGGTCGCCAGTGAAGAGCGCCTTCTCTTCGTGAAGCGCGAAGCACATATGGTTCGAGGTGTGGCCCGGCGTGTAGACGCATTCGACGGTCCAGCCATCGCCTTCGATGATGTCGCCGTGCCGCAGCTCGACATCCGGCACGAAATCCATGTCGCCGTCTTCCTCGACCTGCACGTCGCCCTCCGGCGCGTGCTTCTGTCCCGAACCATGCGGCCCGAAGGCAAAGGTCCGGGCGCCGGTGAGTGCCTTCAGGGGCTTGGCGGCGGGCGAGTGGTCGCTATGCGTATGCGTGATGAGGATATGGCTTACCGTTTCGCCTTCGAGCGCGCGAAGAAGCGCCTCCACATGCTCGTTGAGCAGCGGGCCTGGATCGATGACGGCGACATCGCCCTCGCCGATGATGTAGGTGCCGGTGCCCTTGTAGGTGAAGGCGGAAGGATTGTGCGCGACGACGCGGCGAATGAGCGGCGAAACCTCGTCGCAGGCGCCGTATTCGAACTCGATTTCGCGAACGTAAGGAATCTGGACCGACATTGTGCCTCCGGTTTTGGCGGCAGCTTGGACTTTCCAGCGGAGGATCGCAATGGCGCCGTCAGCCCGCCTTTCGATAAGCCGGGCGGCTGCGTGCACTGCCCTGTGCGACGCGTGCGAGATTGCTGCGCATCCGGACAAGCATGTCGATGAACCTGACTCGTTCTTCTTCGCTGAAACCCGCATAGGCTTCGTCGAGAATTTCGTCGCCGGCCTCCCATATCTGGTCGAGCAGCGGCTGCGCCTTGTCCGTCAGGAAAAGCTGCTGCGCGCGCCGGTCGTTGGGATCGGCCCTGCGCTCCACCACGCCAAGCCCGACAAGCTTGTCGATGAGCCGCGCAACGGTGATGGGCTGCACTTCGAGGAGATCGGCGAGACCGACCTGATTGAGCCCCTGATGACGCGACAAATGGGCGAGGGCGCCCCATTGGGCCTGGGTAAGGCCGCTCACCCGCGCATTGAAGGCAACCTGCATGAAACGGGAGTTGTCCCTTAGGAGAAAGCCTGTGCCGCGGTCCGGATTCTGGTTCGCGCTCATGAATTCACCCCGCCAGACGTTAGTAGCGTGCCAGCCCCTCAATAAGGAGTGCTTATTATATGGGTAGGTTTTTACGCTGCGCAAGCGAGGGCCGGAAAGCCAGGCAATAGGTGAAATCGGCATAAGGGCGCGGCAGAAACGCCGCGCCCGGTCTTGCGTGGTGGGGGGATCAGTAGGCGGCGGCGATATAGGCCACGAAGCCTGCCGCGTAGATCGAGAGCAGCGTGTAACCGCCCGCCGTGAAGGCTTCGGAAGCGTTGAAGCCGTGACCGGCCCTGGCAAGCAGGGACTTGCCGGCGCCATACAGGCGCTCTGCCTGAGTGGCGATGCCGGCACCGAGGGACTTCGTGTGGGCTGCGGCGTGGGACGCGAGATGCTGTGCGGAAGTCATGGGCTTACCTCGTTACTTCAATTGACGCTCAGCCCGGCCCGATCGTTTCCCACCCCCGAAGGGGTCACCGCCCGAGGCGGTCTTCTTGTCTCGTCAAGCTCAAGATATGCTGCGTTGCACAAACTGACAAGATGTCAGTCAGTAAAATTATTGCAATGCAGCGAGACATTCCGCCGCACCGCACCCATGAAAAAGGGGCAGTTTTCTGCCCTTTTCCTCATTCAAACCGAACCGGCTCAGATGGGCCGCCCGGCGCCTTCCCAATAAGGTTCACGGAGCTTGCGCTTGAATATTTTCCCGGAATCCTCGCGCGGCAGGTCCGAACGGAACTCGACCTTCTTCGGCACCTTGTGGAGATGCGTGACCTTGTGGCGTTCGATCATCTGCAGGAGTTCTTCCGCGTCGAAGCGCGGCTGCAGGATGATGTTCGCGCCGACGCGGAAGGCATAAAGCCCGTAGGCATTGGGCGCGGAGTGATACATCGGGCCGGTGACGACGGTGACCATGTCCTGCGGGTCGCCATGGGTGGCATTGAAGCCCATCACCTTGCCGATGATCCCGGCCCAGGCGACGGCCTGTTTCGCTGTGGGCGGCGCGCGGCGCACGCCCTTCGGATGGCCGGTCGTGCCGGATGTATGGATCATCGAGCCCGGCGGTTCGGCCGGCCCCGCCTCGATGGGCGGGAACTGCGCGAGCCATGTGTCCCAATTCCGCGCGCCCGCGGGGAGTTTCGCATCGGCGGCAGATAATCCGTAGGCAGAGATAATTTCGGGCGGCGTCTCGACGGCGAAGACGGGCACGTTCTTCGGGATGGAATTTTCGACACCGAGCAGCAGGTCGGCATGGATGACGATCGCCTTCGCGCCCGAAATGATTGTCGCTGCTCCCATCGTCTCCTCCCCAGGTGACTGTGTTGTTGCCGGAAGTGTAGCAGCAGCGCGAGCGCGGAAAACGCCAATCGAGGCTCCACACACCGCAATCGGCAGGCGCGCGACGGCTCCCCTGCGTCAGGCGGCCTGAAGCTCCGAAAGACGCGAAGGGTCGTTGTCGAGCAGACGCAGGAGATTCAGCATCGCTTCGCTCGGCTCGATTTCGCCGGACTCGTATTTTTGAAAGGCGCGGGGACCGCCGCCTATCAGATCGCCCGCCCGCCGCTGGGAGAGGCCGAGCTTCTTTCTGACGGAAGCAACATAGGCGGCGTTGGCAGTGCGCACTTCTGCCTTGAGTTCGGCCAATGCCGCATCCGCCGCCTCCCTGTCGCTCCCCGCGTGAAGAGCATCTCCGTCGCCTGCCGGATACCAGCCGGGGAGAGCAACGGTGCGGCAGCGGCCCCGATACTCGACGGTAAAGGGGCGAGTGTCGCGGCGAAGCGTCTCGCCCGTTTCGGGATGGATGCGTGTTTCAGCCATCGTCCTTCTCCTTGAAGGAAAGCAGCGTGAAATCGGTGACGGTATCCGCCGTGAACTTCACATAGAGCACCAGCCCATCGCAAGGCAGGTGATAAACGTCCTGCCACTGACGATGATCCGCGTAGGACGTCATCGACTTGTAGAAGTGACCGCGCTCAAGCTCGAGAAGCGCAGAGGTCATTTCTTCCCGGCCGAAACCGAGCGCCAGGGCATTCCGCAGGGCCACCGTCGTTACCGTCAGGCGATCCGGCGAAGACACGGCCTCCTTGAAGACGTCCAGGTCGTGATGCGGCTTGCGCTTTTCCAATCGCTGGCCTTATATGGCACCATAATGATGTAATGTCAAGACTCAGCTATAGCGCGCCTCGCGTTTCTTGCCTTCGTTGCCCGCCTTCGCTTCGCCGAGCGCCCATTCGATATACGCGAGGTACGTGTCCGTCACGTTCTCATGGAAAGGCGAGAGCATGAGGTGGAGGCCCTTGGGCTCCGTGGTGAGGCTCGTGAACCAGCCGCGCTCGAAGAGCTTGCCCCACTCGGTGCCCTGTTTCGGCAGCGTCACGCCCATTCCGTCCTCCCGACATTCTTTGGGAGGGAGACTAGCAGATGGGCGCGGGGACGCATCAATGTTGGTGTTCGTGGCCTCCGTCATGGTGGAGCATGAGGCCCGGTGCCGGATGGGCGAGCGAATGAGGATCGGTGCCGGGTGCGGCGACCTCGTCCCAGGCGATGGAACCCTTCTCGCAAGCCTGCTCGACGGGGAAGAAGAGCATCATGACTTCCTTGTCGCCGGGCAGTTTCATCGTCAGCGCGAATTCGTCGAACATGTCGTCGGGCAGCGGGCCGCCTTCCCAGGTGACGCTGACGACGCCTTCCGAAACGGGCTTGCCGTGGACTTCATAAGTCTGGGCGTAGGGTGCGGTTTGCGTCTTCACGCTCCAGCCGGGCTTCGGCTGGGGTTTCACCGAGATCACGCCTTCAGGGATGCGGACGGTGACGGTGGTCGTCGCCGACCCGTCGCAGCCATGCGGCACGCGGAAGGTGGCCTTGTAATAGGCGCCGGCCGTCGCCATCGGCCGGTCGAGAACGACATGCGCGGCGGCAGGCGAGGCGAGGGCGAGGAGGGCGCCGAGGAGCGCGCCTGTTCCGAGATGTTTCATGACCAGTTCCCTTCACTGTTCCATGCGGCGTTGAAAAGTTGGCGAAGCGACCCACGGGGGCTGGGTCAGAGGGTGTGGATCGCTTCGCCGGACCGTTCCCGCGAGGCCGGAACGGTCATTCCTTCGATGACGGATTAAAACGAGACCTTGAGACCGGCGAACACGCTTCGGCCTTCGCCCGGATAGAAGACGTCGGTCGCGGCCGTCGCGGCATCGGTGATGTTGTTGTAGGTCGAGATGTCGTTTTTGTCCGTCAGGTTGCGGGCATCGACGAAGAGGCGCAGGCCCTTGGCGAGATCGACGCCGCCTTCGAGTCCGAGCGTCGCGTAGCCGGGCGCCTTGAGACGGTTCGCATAATCGACATAGCCGCCATCCGGCACCCATTCGACTTTCGGCGCGATGTCCCAGCCGAGGCCGTTCGGCGCGGGCGACTTGTAGCGGAGTGCCGCGACATAGACATGGGGCGGCATGCCCGCGAGCTTGTTGTCGCCATAGACGGGATCGCCGTCGAAGGAAAAGTCGCTGAACATATAGGCCTGTTCGAAAAGGACGCGGCTTCCCTCCGGCAGCGCACCCTCGAGACCGTAGGCGCCGATGTCGAGCGTGAGGGAGGCCTCGATGCCCTGATGGATCGTATCGCCGGCGTTGAAGGTCGAAGCCGGAATGCTGGGGCTGACCGTGTAGTTGATGAGTTCGTCCCTTACCCATGCGCGGTAGAGTGCGATGTCCCACGCGACCTTGCCCGACGTGCCGCGCGTGCCCACTTCCGCCGTGACGGCGCGCTGCGGGTCGAGCGGGACGAACTGGAAGACGGTCGCCTGCACGAGTTCGGAGAAGGTTGGCGGTTCGTAGCTCCGCGTCACGTTGCCATAGACCTGCGCCGCTTCGGTGACGTCCCAGAGAATGCCCGCCTTGGGACTTACCGAGCTGAAGTCGGTCGCATCGCTCTGTGCGGGCGCGAGGTCGTTGGTGAACTTGCGATAGGAATGGATCGCCTGCAGCCCGCCGACGACTGCGACAGTCTCGACCACATAGAAATGATTTTCGGCATAGAGCTTGACGTTGGTGGAAGTCTGCGTGCCGCTGGCCTGAAGCGCGCCGCGCGATCCGGCGAGATTGGTGTATTGCTTCGCATCGACTTCGCCCCAGGCGAGGTCGCCTCCCAGCGTCAGCACGTTGCGGTGACCGGCAAGCGCGCTCTCCAGATTGTAGCGCGCGAAGAGACCGGCGAGCGGCCCGCGCTGGTCGAGAACACGGAAGATCGGGTGATAGAGACGCTTGTATCCGACATAGCCGCCGAAATCGATCATCGCTCCATCGTCGATGACGAGCGTGGTCTTGTTCGCGACGCGAACGGAACGAACGTTGCGCTGCTGGTTGAGCGCGATATTGCCGGGATTGGCGAGTTCCGGGTTGTTCTCTGCCTGGGCGAGCGTGAGCGTGCCGGGAAGTTCCTGGTCGACGATATTGGAGGTGAGATAGAAGCGGGTCTCCGCAGCGTCGTTGAAACGGTGGCCGATATTCGCTGCGAGGCGAATGCTTTCCTCCGCCTCCTGCTGGCGGAAGCCGTTGACATGGTTGGCGCTCATGGCGGCGAAGAAGTCCGTCGCGCCGAGAACGCGCGCGGTCTCGGTGTGGATGCGCGCGGTGCCGTAAGAGCCGCCTTCGAGGCGGACAAGATTTTCCGCTTCCGCCGTGTGGCCGGTCGGCGTGACGAAATTGATCGCGCCGCCAAGTGTCGCCGCGCCGAAGCGCAAACCGTTACCGCCCTTGTAGACCTCGATGTGCTGCGCGATGAGCGGATCGATCTCCTGGAAGTCGGCTGCGCCGTCGGCAAGGTTGTAGGGCACGCCGTCTTGCAGCAGGTCGAGGCCTCGCATGTGGAACGAACGGGAAAGGCCGGAACCGCGCACGGAAAGCCGGACCTCGGCGCCGAAGCGTTTGCGCGCAAAGACACCGGGCGTGAAGTCCATCACGTCCTCGAAGTTGTGTGCGTAGAGGTCCTGGTATTTCGCCGCCGGAACGAGGAAAACGGCGCCGGGGAGGAGGGAGAGTTCTTCCTGCGCCTGCGCGACGCCGGGAACGGTGAGCGTACCCGAGGGGAAGGCGGGGGAACCGAGACCCGAAAGCGGATTGACCGCGTTCTCCGTGTCGCCGTGAACGACGATTTCGGGAAGCTCGATGCCTCCACCCTCGGCGGCGAAGGCGGGAGCGGCAAAGGCGGAGACGAACGCGGCCAGCGCCACGCCCCCAAGGCGGCTGAAATATTTCATGTTGCCTGACTAGCGACGCGCGCCCGCAAGCGGCGAGCCGCCGCAGGCGTCGTTATGAAGGAAGGGTGGAAGGACGCACCGCGTCAGGCGGGCGGCGCGCGGGGATGGCTGTCGGTGAGGACGACGCCCGAGAGGGCGGCGAAGGCGACACGCAGCGGCACGGGAAGCGCCCATTGCTGCGAGGGAAGGGAGAACATCGCGGTAAGGGCCGCCGCGCCGCAATGATGAATGCAGATGCTGCAATCATGCGAGGCAGAGCCGGGAGATGCCGGCTGCTCGACGGGGTTGCCTTCCCCGTCGATAGTGACGGTCTTCCAGACACCGCCCGAGCAGATGACGGTCTCGAAGAGGCCGTCCGTTGCCGGGTTTGCGAGCTGGAGCGCGAGGGGCGAGGCGAGATGGAAGAACATCGCCAGCAGCGCCAGCACCTGAACGGCGCCGAGGCGAGCGAGCGGCCTCTGGCCATATGCCTGTGTTTTCCCCATGAAAAAAACCATACGCCGCGAAGGGCCGGAACGCCATGCCCTCGCAAAGCGCAGTTTGTCGCATGGGCCCCGGTTGCGCGGTGGAGGGTGGGGGCGTTAAACCGCCATCCCGTCTTTGCCGGGTCAAGCCCGGCAAAGACGGGGCGGGCGACAGCGAGATGCAGAAAAGCTTCGGCAGCGCCGACTTCAAGGAAGGCGTCGCGCATTTCGTGGAGAAGCGTGCGGCGAATTTTACCGGGCGATAGTTGCCGCGGCGGAAATGAATAAGGCGCGGGGAGCGATCCCCGCGCCTATTGTTTTGCAGCAGGCGTTCCTCAGAAGGTTACTTCGACGCCTGCCAGAGCCTCGATGCCCGGCGCCACGAAACCGTTGGCCGGCTCGTAATGCGCGTCGAGCAGGTTGTTCACCCGCGCGGTGAGTTTCACATTGTCCGTGAGGCGATGCGATCCGGCGATGTTCACGACCGTGTAGGGTCCGGGATCGACATAGAAGCCGAAGCCGTCGCGCGGCACGTCGCGATAGATGTCGATCCACTCCGCATTGCCCGACAGAACCGTACCGGGAATGAACTCCCAGCTTGCCGTGAGGCCTAGCTGGTGACGCGGACGGCGCACCATCGTGCTCGTGAAGCTGTCCGCCTTCAGGATCGTCAGCGTGTAGTCGATGCGGGTCGTGAGTTCCGCGACCGGATTGAATTCGATGAAGGTTTCGATCCCTTTCGTGTCGAACTCATCGACATTGACGGAAGTTGAATTGCCAAAGGCGTCGTAGACAATGACGATTGCATCTTCGATCTCGGTGTCGAACCAGGTTGCGCCGGCCGTCGCCTTGCCGCCGAAGAACCCCTGCTCGACACCCGCTTCCCATCCCTTGCTCTTTTCGGGCTTGAGGTCCGGGTTGCCGGTATAGACGCCGGAGGGGAAGCCGCCGAACGTGTTTATGTCGAAGCCGAAGCGTTGATAGAGCGACGGTGTTTTGAAACCCGTGCCATAGGACAAGGTTAGGCGCGTGTCCGTCTCCGGATGGTAGTAGCCGGGGGCGATGGTGAAGGTGAAACGATCGTCCATGTCTTCCGGCATGTCGTAGCGCGTGCTGAGCGTGGCGAAGAAGCGCTCGCCGAAGGTCATGTGATCGCCCGCATAGACCGCGAAGGCGTCCGTCTGCGCATCGGAGTTGAGATCGATGACGAAGCCGCCGAGGTCGCGGTAGCCGTCGGACTCGAACTCGTCCCTCGTGTAGCTGCCGCCGAAGGTCAGAAGATGTTCGGGCGTGAGGTCGAAGGCATTGTCGATCGCGAGCCTGAGCGTCGTGCCTTCATTGCTCGCGCGGTCGAGATAGACCGAGCCGCCGGGGTCCGGATTGTCGGTCGAGTCGGATTTTTGCACCGTATAGCCCGCGGACAGTCTCGGCCGCCACTTTCCGTCGAGGAAGCGGCCGGAGAGATCGCCCGACGCGAAGAAGCGTTGCGACTCGAAAATACTGTCGAAGTTCTGATAGACGCTGACGAAGCCGGCGGTCGAGCCGTCCGCGTCCGTGTCCGCTTCGGCATCGGTGTATTGCAGGAAGACCGAGCCGCTCACATTCTCGTTGAACGTCGTGGCGATGCGGCCCGACGCCGAAAGCGTTTCGGTGCCGTCCTCTTCTTCTCCGCGCGCATCGCGAAGGCGCGCGGGCGTGATGTCGTTGCCGTCCGTATCCTCGCGCGAGAGCGAGAGGAAATAGTCGGTCGCGCCGAAGCTTCCGCCCGTGCTCGCATAGGTGTTGAGCGTGCCGAGCGTGCCGCCCTCGACGCGGAGCGTGCTGCGCGGATCGCTCGTTCCGGACTTCGTGATGATGTTGATGACACCGCCCAGCGCCTGGCTGCCATAGTGCGAGGACTGCGGCCCGCGCACCACCTCGATGCGCTCGACATTGTCGAGCGGAATGCCCGCGAGATTGGCCGCGCCGCCAGGCGAGGAGGGATCGTTGATCGGCGTGCCGTTCACGAGAACGAGCGTCTGGTTGGAATTTGCGCCGCGCGTGAAAACGGAAGTGACGGTACCGCGCGAACCCGACGGCACGACATGGAGCCCCGGAACGGAGCGCAGCGCGTCGGTGATGTCCTGGTACTGAAACTTCTCGATCTCTTCGGCGGTGACGATCGTGTAGGAGCTTGCCACTTCCTTCGTCGGAATGGGCTCGACGCCGCCCGAAACGAGCAGCTCCTCCGTTACGATCGCTTCTTCCGCATGCGCGGATGCGGCGGCAAATGCCGCCAGTGTCAGGGCAGCAACGGCCCCCCAGCCTTTGATAGTCATGGAACAGGTATCCTGTCTCTCTGGCGCGGCCACCCCGGCCGCATGGCGCCGGTGCGCGGGAGAGAGACGGAAAACGGAAACCCGAAAGGCTTGGGCCAAGGGTCGACGTCCCCCTGGCAGACCCCCGGCCACGGCAGATGACGAACCCGGTGGCAGGTCTCCTGGC
>JACIYQ010000370.1 GCA_014359855.1 Parvibaculum sp. | reverse complement strand
GCCGTTTTCAAAACCCAAAACCGTCATGGCCCGCTTTATGCGGGCCATCCACGTCTTTGCGGCACGGAAGGCAGGAAAGAAAGACCCCGGCTTTCGCCGGGGCAGGCGTGGATGACCCGCCAAAAAAGTTTGAAGGAGGGCCGGGTCATGACGGTTTATGAGTTGGGTTATTGCATTCCGATATTGGAACGCGCGCGACAGCCCCCTATTTACATGCTAAGATTGATTTAGATCACAATTCACTTACATGATGAGTGAAATGTCGAAAGGCAAGGTCATATCGCTAACAGGCAGCCGCAAGGCCGCGCCCCTGCCGGAAGGTGTGGGCGAGGCGGCGTCGGCGCTCGGCCTGCCCGGGTTCGAGCCCGGCTGGGTCTGGCTCGTCGGCGCCGGTCCCGGCGATCCCGGTCTTCTGACCCTTCACGCGCTCAACGCCCTTCGCCAGGCCGACGTCGTCGTCTACGACGCGCTGGTCGGCGAAACGGTGCTCCAGTTCGTGCGCCCCGGCGCAAAGCTCGAATATTCCGGCAAGCGCGGTGGCAAGCCGAGCCCCAAACAGCGCGACATTTCCGCAAGGCTTGTCGAACTCGCCCGCAAGGGACACCGCGTGCTCCGCTTGAAGGGTGGCGACCCCTTCGTCTTCGGCCGTGGCGGCGAGGAAGCGCTCGCCCTTGTCGACGCGGGCATTCCCTTCCGCATCGTGCCCGGCGTCACGGCGGGCATCGGCGGCCTCGGCTATGCCGGCATCCCGGTCACGCATCGCGACGTGAACCACGCCGTCACCTTCATCACTGGCCACATGGCAGGCGGCGACGTGCCGGAAAATCTCGACTGGCCGTCGATTGCCAAGGGCTCGCCCGTCATCGTCCTCTACATGGCACTCTCGCATCTCGACGCGATCTCGACCCTGCTGATCGAAAATGGCCGCCGCGCCGATGAGCCCGTAGCCCTCGTGCGCAATGCGACGTTGAAGGATCAGGCGGTGCTTGAAACGACGCTGGGCACGGCGGCGGCGGATGTCGCCCGCGAGGGCTTCAAGGCCCCCGCCATCATCGTCATTGGCGATGTCGTGAAGCTCCGCGAAGGCCTCGACTGGCTCGGCGCGCTCGATGGCCGCATCCTCAAGCGCGACCCGCTGAACCTCCGTGCCAGGAAGGATGCCATCTAGGCATTTTCCGTTGCGGCAGCGATGCGCGCGGCTTAAAGAGGGCCATCGACCCTCGATCCCAGGCGGACCCCATGAGCGACGTAGTGAAGGACAGCAACGGCAACGCGCTTGCCGATGGCGATAGCGTAATGGTCATCAAGGACCTGAAGGTGAAGGGCACCTCCGTCACCTTGAAGCGCGGCACCGTCGTGAAGAACATCCGCCTCACCGGCGACGCCGGCCACATCGAATGCAACGCCGAAAAGGTAAAGGGCCTCGTCCTCAAGACCGAGTTCCTGAAGAAGGTCTGAGAAGCGCGCGCCTTGGAGCACGAGCGGACGTAGTTGAGGGTATCCACAGAAAACGCGTCATGGCCCGGCTTGTCCGGGCCATCCACGTCTTTCGCACAAACCAGCATGTCATTGCCGGGCTTGACCCACTGCAGTCCGGTTTAAATTTTTCCGAGTTGGTTCAAGCTTTTGATTTTGCGAGCGAGACGCCTGTTCGCCAGCACTCGGGACTCGGAACCGCGAAATTGAGTTTACTGGATCACCCGAATGTCCTGATCGGCTCCGAATTCAGAAAGCCGGGCCGTTTTCAAAACCCAAAACCGTCATGGCCCGCTTTATGCGGGCCATCCACGTCTTTGCGGCACGGAAGGCAGGAAAGAAAGACGTGGATGACCCGGACAAGCCGGGTCATGACGGTTAAATTTGGATTCGAAAATTAAACCGGACAGCAGTGGGCTTGACCCAACAATCCAGAAGCCGCGAAGCGGTGTCAATCTTCACAAAACTCGGGCGGCTCGGTGCTCTCGAAGACAGCATCCTCAAGTGGACCCGTTGAATCTCTGTGCGAAGCAGGACGCTGGCCGGCGCTTTCGCAGCGGATTATATTTACTTACGCTTAGCAGGTTTTTGTAGTATTCAAGATATATTATTACAATCACGAAAATACAGTGGACGAACATGGCAGACGCGAGAAAAGAACTTCTAGGCAAGTTCGAAGCAAAAAACCGGTTTGCGAACTTCGGGCCCGTGATTGTGGAAGCCAAGATTTCAGGCTTCAGGGGAGTAAACGCTTCAATTACATTCGACTGCCCGGTCACAGCTTTGACCGGGTTCAACGGTGCCGGGAAGAGTACCATTGGGCAACTTATGCTTTGCGGGTACAAAAAGCTCGCAACGGCGGTGTCTGCAAAACGCTACTACGTTGCGAACTTCTTTCCGGTTTCTCCGGCTGATCCAAATCCATTCTCCGATGATGCTTCCGTTACTTTTCGTTACCAGACGGACAAACCGGACGCCCTCCAAGACCTGACTGTCTCGCGGGCGGCAAAAGAGTGGTCGGGTTACAAGCGTCAACCAGAGAAGAATGCAGAATATATCGGTTTCACCGTTTATATCCCGAAAGTCGAACGTCGCGATCTGAGTATATATAGCGCCAACAATCTCAATCTCACTGGGCGAACAGACGTTAAGAATGCCGCACAATATGTAAGCCAAATTTTGGGTTCGGCTTACGACGATATCTACTTTCAAGGTATAGCCGTTAAGGCGCGTGCGGGCGAACTGGGTATTGCGAAAAGATTGGGTGCCGCCTATTCCGAAAACAACATGGGTTTTGGGGAGGGGCGAGTCGTATACACAGTTCGACTATTGGAAACCTGCGCTCAACAGAGCCTTGTCGTGTTGGAAGAGCCAGAGACCTCGTTGCATGAAAACGCGCAGTATGAATTCGCCAAATATCTAATTGATGTCTCCAATCGTCGCGGGCACCAAATCATATTTTCAACCCATTCCAGCATAATGATGAATGCCCTGCCCCCTGCGGGTAGAAAACTTCTAGTGCGTACAGCCGGAGGGGTAAGCGTTTTCGATAGAGTCTCGTCGTCGCGTATCAAGACAGCGCTTTCCGCTGGCGAGAATGGGCACACAATCATCTGTGTTGAGGACTTGTTCGCCCAGTCTCTGTTACGAGAAATGTTACGCAGGTTTGACAAGGAAACTCTTTCAGCAGTTTCGGTAATTCCATTCGGTGATGCTAGGGCAGTTCTATCGGCTAAGGACGCACTGCAAACGGCAGGAATTAAGGCAATTGTAGTTAGAGACGCAGACCAGGCCGAAGATGTTAAACATATGATATTTCGGCTACCTGGTGCGCTACCTCCGGAGAAGGAGGTTTTTGGTAATGATAAGGTTCAAGCACTGCTTCAAGATAATTATGGCGTCGACTTTAAGGCTATGGTGGCGGCCGAACCCGACTTAGATCATCATCAGTATTCGCAAAAATGCTGCGCCAAAGTGCAGGCCTCCAGAGAGGTACTGGAGACGGATTGTATCCGAGCCTTTCTTGATGATCGCGGGGCCGACTGGAGTAAGGACTTGTGTAATTCAATCCGCCGCAGTTTGGCTTGATTGAGTTCAGGTTATTCATTGAAAGTCGACAACCTGTCAGACGCGCCACCTTCAAAATAAACTTATCCCCCCGCATTCATCCGTACCCATATTGATCTGATCTCGCTCCACCGAAGGGCGCGTCCGGACTGGCCGAATGCGTGGAGAGGGAACCGATCCTGCGGCGGGAGGAACAGCCTCGCGTCCCGGGCGATTTCAGGAGGTTGGCGGGTACTACGGCCCGCGGGTCGCCCCGGCCGATAAAAGCCGGAATGTGGCTCATGAGGTGGAGGAATCGTAACAGTCGGTGCGCGGAGCGTCGGAGGAGGACGCACCCCGCCTATCAATAAAACATACTGGCGGCGTCGCCGCTGCTCCGCGCAACCTTCCTTCGAAGGCCGCAACGAACAAACCCCCGAAGGCACCTGCCTTGCGGGGCCGTTGGCGCGTCTAGTCCCCCAGCGCTTCCCTGATCTTCGCGAGCGCCTCGTCCCGGTCGCTCGCCTTCTCGCCGAGGCCTTCGATCCGCGCCGGCAACGCGCGCAGCACGACGTCCCTCTCGCCGTCGCTCATCGCCCCCCATCCGGCGATCTCCTTGAGGCTCCGTCCGCAGCCGCGGCAGACATTGGCACGCCCGTCCACGGCGCAGACGCGAAGGCAGGGGCTCTTGACGGGTTTCGAATAGCTCACGGGTTTCCTCTGTCGATCCGAAAGAGTATAGAGCGGGCTGCTTTCCTTTCACGCGAAACCCGAGGCGTCAATGTCCCGCGCCGCTACCGGCTTGCCCTTCGACGATATCCGCAACCTCCTGTCGGGCCTGCCGCCCGCCGATGAGGAGGCGCGGTCCGCTGCGGCGGCGCACACCGCCTCGCTCGCGGTGCCCGAAAGCTCGCTTGGCCGCATGGCCGGACTCGCCGAATGGGTCGCCTCCTGGGCCGGCATGACGCAGCCCGCCATCACCAGGCCTCTCATCGCGATTTTTGCGGGCACGCATGGTCTCGCCGCCGCCATGCCCGGCGCCGAACCGGGCGCGACACATCGTCTCGTCGAGCTCTATGCGGCGGGCGGCGGCGCCGTGAACCAGCTCGCCCTTGGCGCGGAAGCGGGACTTAAAGTCTTCGACCTCGCCCTCGACATGCCTGTCCCCGACATCCGCGCGCACGACGCGCTCTCCGAAGCGGCCTGCGCCGCCACAATGGCTTTCGGCATGGAAGCGATCGCGGGCGGCACGGATATTCTCTGCCTCGGTGCGGCGGGCGAGGGTGGCCGCATCGCCGCCGCCGCCCTCGTGACCGCGCTCTTCGGCGGCGCGCCCGGCGATTGGACAGACGGCTCCGCCTTCGCGAATGAAGCCGCCGCCGCGGCGCTTGCCACGCATGAAGGCCATCTCGCCGATCCGCTGGAGGCGCTGCGCCGCGTGGGCTCGCGTGAACTTGCCGCCATCGCAGGTGCCATCCTCGCCGCGCGCTTCCAGCGCATTCCCGTCCTGCTCGACGGCTTCGTCACCTGCGCTGCTGCGGCTGTCCTCTACAAGCTGCAACCCTCCGCTCTCGATCACTGCCTGGCAGCCCATGTCTCCGCCGGCCCCGCCCATGCCCGCCTCCTTGTGGCGATCGGCAAGAAGCCGCTCCTCGAAGCGGGCATCGCGCTTGAGGAAGGGGCAGGGGCCGCCCTCGCGCTCGGCATGGTGAAATCGGCCCTCGCCATCCATCGCGGTACAGCCACGCGGGACCGGCTCTGACACGGCGCTCTTCCGTTCATGAATGCACAGCGTCCTGTTCGTCCCTTACGAGTCGGCACGCTTGCAACGGGGGCGTTGGGCACTATTATCACCGCCAAATAACAGGCTATGGACGCGGGATCGGCGGTTCTTCCGTCAGGCGCGCGGTACCGGGCCAGTGCAAACGATAATCCGGCATGTTCGCGCGGAGGCTTTGTCCGCGCGCTCGGCCGTATGGAGGTTGACCTATGGATATGCGTTTTTCCCCCGAAGAGCTCGCGTTCCGCGATGAAGTTCGCGAGTTCATCGCGAACAATTACCCGCAGGAACTTCGCGGCTCCCGCCGTGGCGAGATGTCGAAGGAAGACATCCTCAAGTGGCACCGCATTCTCTACAAGAAGGGCTGGGTGGTTCCCCACTGGCCCGTGGAGTATGGCGGCACCGGCTGGACCATCACGCAGCGCTACATCTGGAACGAGGAGAATGCGCGCGCCGAGACGACGCCGCTCCTCCCCTTCGGCCTCTCCATGGTCGGCCCGGTGATCTACACCTTCGGCAATGAAGAGCAGAAGAAGCGCTTTCTTCCCGGCATTCTCTCGGGCGACGACTGGTGGTGCCAGGGCTATTCGGAGCCGGGCTCGGGTTCGGACCTTGCGAGCCTGCGCACGAAAGCCGTCCGCGAGGGCGACCACTACATCGTCAACGGTTCGAAGACCTGGACGACGCTCGCCCAGCATGCCGACTGGATGTTCTGCCTCGTCCGCACCGATCCCAATGTGAAGCAGCAGGAGGGCATCTCCTTCCTGCTCATCGACATGAAGACCCCCGGCATCACGGTGCGTCCGATCATCACCATGGACGGCTCGCACGAAGTGAACGAGGTCTTCCTCGAGGAGGTGAAGGTTCCGGCCGGGAACCTCATCGGCGAGGAGAACAAGGGCTGGACCTATGCGAAGTTCCTGCTCGGCAACGAGCGTTCCGGCATCGCCGACGTTGCGCGCTCCAAGAAGGCGATCGAACGCCTGAAGAAGCTCGCCAATGCCGAACTCGTGGACGGCACGCCGCTCATGAAGACGGATGAGTTCTCGCGCAAGGTGGCGGAAGTCGAAATCGATCTCTCCGCTCTCGAAGTGACGGAGCTCCGCACGCTCGCTGCCGAGAGCAAGGGCCGCGGACCGGGCCCGGAAGCCTCGATCCTCAAGGTCAAGGGCACGGAAATCCAGCAGCGCATCACCGAACTCGCCGTCGAGGCCGTCGGCAACTACGCGCTTGTCGAAGCTCCGCGTCTCGAAGTGACGGGCAACGAGTTCGTGCCCGGACCGGAAGGCTCGCAAGGCCTCGCGCAGGATTACTTCAACATGCGCAAGACCTCGATCTATGGCGGATCGAACGAGATTCAGCACAACATCATCGCGAAAATGGTGCTCGGCTTTTAGGAGCGAAACCAGAAAAAGTGGAAGCCGGTTTTTCGTCCGGTTTCGCGGCAGAATAAAAAGGCAGCACTGCAAGAACAGCAACGAGGGAAGGTCGGAAGATGGATTTTTCGTTCACCGAAGAGCAGACCCTGCTCCGCAACACCGTGCAGAGCCTGCTCCAGGACAAATATGACTTCGACACGCGCCACA
>JACIYQ010000037.1 GCA_014359855.1 Parvibaculum sp. | reverse complement strand
CGGTATTCCCTGATGAGAATCTACAAAGAGTTCTTTTTCGACGCGGCCCACTTCCTGCCCTATGCGGCGGAAGGCCATCCCAACCGGCGGATGCACGGACATTCCTTCCGCGTCGTCGTCTGGCTTGCGGGCAAGCCCGCGGCGGAGACCGGCCTCGTCCGGCATTTCGAGGATGTCGAACGTGAAGTCATGGCCGTGCGCGAGAAGCTCGACCATCATCTGCTCAACGAAATCGAGGGCCTCGAATTCCCGACGCTTGAACACATCGCGGCGTGGATCTGGCGCACGCTCGAGAAGCCGCTGCCGGAAATCGCGCGTGTCGAGGTGCATCGCGCCTCCTGCCGCGAGGGTTGCGTCTATGACGGCCCGGACAGCGAGTAAGGGAGCTTCGCAGATGGCAAGGACACCGAAGAAGGCAGGCAGCAAGGGACTGACGCAGCTCGGCGCCGCAACGCCCCTTCCCGCCTCGCCCGAGGCGGCGAGGCTTGAGCGCGTGCCGAACCCGCATCCGGACACGAATTATGTCGCGCGCTTCACCGTGCCCGAGTTCACCTCGATCTGCCCGGTGACGGGCCAGCCCGACTTCGCGCATCTCGTCATCGACTACGTGCCCGGCAAATGGCTCGTCGAATCCAAGTCGCTGAAACTCTATCTTCAGTCCTTCCGCAATCACGGCGCCTTCCACGAGGATTGCACCGTCGCCATCGGCAAGCGGATCGCTGAACTCCTCGCGCCGAAGTGGATCAGGATCGGCGGCTACTGGTATCCGCGCGGCGGCATGCCCATCGATGTGTTCTGGCAGAAGGGCAAGCTGCCCGCCGGCGTCTGGGCGCCCGATCAGGCCGTCGCGCCCTATCGCGGGCGCGGTTGAGCGCGGAGAAGCCGAGGCTCACTCGCGCTCGACGATCCCGGCATCTTCTCCCGCGCCATCGGCCGCGCTCGTTCGCGCCTCCCGAAAGCCCGCACCAAACGGCGCGGGGGCGCCCCCCGGCTACCCTGACGCCGGGTAACCCGGCTTCGCGTCCGGCAGTCTTGTATTCCTCCGCCGGCCCGCTATGACTCTTGCAACAAGACGAGCAGAACCATTCGGGAGACGGACACATGGAAGAGCGCATCAAAACCACGATCACGGACGGTGTCGCCGATGTCCGTCTCGTCCGCGCCGGCAAGATGAACGCGCTGGACGATGCGATGTTCATGGCGTTGCTCGATACCGGCGAGAAGCTGAAAGCCGACAAGTCGGTGCGCGCCGTCGTCCTCTCGGGCGAGGGCCGTGCCTTCTGCGCCGGGCTCGACATGAGCAATTTCGGGCGCATGGCGAGCGGCGAGCGCAATGAGAAGGAAGTGACGGGCCGCCTCGAACAGCGCACCCACGGCGTCGCCAACCGCGCGCAATATGCGGCGCTCGTCTGGCGCGACGTGCCCGTCCCGGTCATCGCCGCCGTTCACGGCGTTGCCTTCGGCGGCGGCTTTCAGGTGGCGCTCGGCGCCGACATGCGTTTCGTCGCGCCGGGCACGCGCTTCTCCGTCATGGAAATCAAGTGGGGCCTCGTGCCCGACATGGCGGGCATGTACCTGATGCGCGGCCTCGCCCGCGA
>JACIYQ010000369.1 GCA_014359855.1 Parvibaculum sp. | reverse complement strand
AAGTGCACGGGCACGTCCACCACGATGGTCGCGTTCTTGCCGAGACGCAGGAAGTCGACATGGATGATGAAGTCGCGCACCGGTTCGAACTGCACGTCGCGGGGAATGACGCGTTCCGTCTTGCCGCCGATTTCGACGTCGAGCACATGGCTCATGAAAGTTCCGGTCTGATAGAGCGCGGAAACTTCCTTGTAACCGATATGGATCAGTTCGGGGGTCTTCTTCTCGCCATAGATCACGGCGGGGACGCGGCCTTCGCGGCGGAGCGAACGGACAGCCCCCTTGCTGCCTTTTTCGCGCGCCTCGGCCTTGAGCGTCTGGGTCTCGGCCATAGCAAATTCTCCAATAAAAACAGGGCCTTAATGGCCCAGGCGTGACCCGCAAGTCTCCTCCAGGGGTGTGGAAGTGCGGGATTGCGCGCCTTATAGCGCCTGAGGCGCCAAAACTCAACCGGAGAGGGCGGGAGGGGGCCCTAGTCGAAAAGGCTCGAAACCGAGCGCTCTTCGGCGGTGCGGCGCATGGCCTCGCCGATCAGGGGGGCGATCGAGACGACGCGGATGTTGTGGCTCACGCGAACGGCTTCGGTCGCCTGGATCGAGTCCGTGATCACGAGCTCCTTGAGCTTGGAGGCGGAGACGCGGGCGACCGCGCCGCCCGACAGCACGCCATGCGTCACATAGGCGGACACTTCCGTCGCGCCCGCCTTCAGGAGCGCATCGGCCGCGTTGCAGAGCGTGCCGGCGCTGTCGACGATGTCGTCGACGAGGATGCAGGAACGGCCCGATACGTCGCCGATAATGTTCATGACTTCGGATTCGCCCGCGCGTTCGCGGCGTTTGTCGACAATGGCGAGGTCGGCGCCGATGCGCTTTGCGATGGCGCGGGCGCGAACGACGCCACCGACGTCCGGCGAGACGACCATCACACCGTTGCTCGTCTTGTAGTGCTGTTCGATGTCGCGGGTGAGCACCGGCGCGGCGAAGAGGTTGTCGGTCGGGATGTCGAAGAAGCCCTGGATCTGACCGGCATGGAGGTCCAGCGTGAGGACGCGGTCCGCACCTGCTGTCGTGACGAGATTGGCGACAAGCTTCGCGGAAATCGGCGTGCGGGCGCCGGGTTTCCGGTCCTGACGTGCATAGCCGAAATAGGGGATCACCGCTGTGATGCGCCGCGCGGAAGCGCGGCGGAGAGCGTCCTGAATGATCAGGAGTTCCATTAGATGGTCGTTCGCAGGATAGGAGGTCGACTGGATCACGAAGACGTCCTCGCCGCGGACGTTTTCCTGAATTTCCACGAAGACTTCCATGTCGGCGAAGCGGCGGACGACGGATTTCGTGAGGGGCAGGTTCAGATAGGTGGCAATCGCCTCGGCAAGCGCCCTGTTGGAATTGCCCGCTACGAGTTTCATTCCGAGACCCCTGCCATCACCTGAGATCCGCGCCGATGCGGCGGGAGCCCATGCCCCAATCTGAAATCGCCGCCCGGACATGACGATCCGGTGACGGCGCGAGCGCGTTTTAACAAGGGGTCCACCCCCTGTAAACATGCAACTCGCATCCGGATTTCGCGCGTCTTGTGCGTCCGGAACGCGTTACGAGTTGGAGGCCACGGGGTAGGAGGCCCCTTGAAGGACCGATAAAATGCCCTCGGCCGCCGCTTCTGCGGCGGTTCGGGCCACCTCTTCCCATCGCCCGGCAATGCGCGCGGCGTCGAGCGCGTTGCGCTGCTCGATTTCGCCGAGAAGGCTGCCGTCTTCGGATTTCACGAGCCAGTGGATCGATACGTCCGTCAGTCCATCGGAGCGCGATGCGGTGACGACGCTACCCTCGACGCGATACTGCCCGTCCGGAATCCAGGTTGCCGTTCTGATGCGGTATGAAAGGGTAGCGTCGAGTTCGCTTGCAAGGGCGCTCGCGCCATCTCCCGGAGCGGGCGCGACCGACACGTTGAAGCGGGTGGCAGGTTCCACCACGTATGCGGTTCCGGACATGCTACCGGTCACGATCGGATCGGCGCTGCCCTCCGCCATTGTTTCTTCTGCCGCGAAAGTGCCGGCGTACCAGCTTGCGATCCTGCCGGCCGTCGCCGCCGCGAAATGCCTGAGGTCTTCGGCGCCGACCGAATCCCATGCGCTGCCCGGGTTCCCCCGCTCCGGCAGCACTGCATCGCTCACCACACGCTGCAGCCGTTCACCCTTTTCGTTGCCGATGTCGATGACGGCGACGACATAGGTGCCATCCTCGTGTTCGCCCGCGCCTATGGCGCCGGTCACATCGAAGACGGGTGCATTCTCGCCGCCTGCGGACAGGCTCATGCGAAGTGCTTCTTCCTTCAACATTTCCGAGAAAAGGCTGGCCCCGGTCGCCGGAACGCCGTTCAGGGCCGATACTTCGACCTTCAGTGCCGCAACCTGCCGCGTTTCGGCCTTCGGGACGTCCTGCCTCGCCGGCTTGCCGGATGCGGTATCGTCCGCGCAGGCTGCCATGGCGAAAATGGCGATGGCGGTGCCGACGCGCAGTTTGCGTGCGCCTGCCTTCTGCCAGTTGCTGCTGGATGGCTTTTTCGCCGTTTGCACTGCCGGTCGTCCCGCTACCCGCTGCCCCGTGGCGCGGCCTTGTCAGCGGCGAAGTTTAACGCGATTCGGGAAAAAGATGCCGCCGGTGTGACGTTCCGAGAATCAGTCCCGGAGCATCACGGCCGATATCTGGCGGCCATAATCCGGTTCCTTGCGGTGCGTTGTGCGGCGATAGGAGAAGAACCGCTTCGGTTCCCTGTATGTGCAATGGCCCATTACGGCGATTGTGCCGATATCGGCCGCCTTGAGGCGCGCCTCGGCATAGCCGGGGAGATCGAACATGAAGTGGCCCTCGTTCGCGGAGGGCGCAAACCACCCGTCATTTCCGGAATCCGCCTCCATAAACCGGTCCCGGAAATCGGCGCTCACTTCATAGGCATCCTTCGAGATGCACGGGCCGATTGCGGCGACGATGCGGTTTCGCTCCGCTCCAAGACGGATCATCGCATCGACGGTTGCTTCCAGCACGCCGCCGATCGCGCCCTTCCAGCCCGCATGAGCGGCGCCGATCACATGAGCCTTCTCGTCGGCGAAAAGCACGGGCGCGCAGTCGGCGGTGAGGATGCCAAGAGCAATCCGGGGTTCGGCCGTCACCATGGCGTCCGCCTGCGGCGCGGTGCCGGGGGTCCAGGGTTCCGTCACCACCGCGATATCCGGACTGTGCACCTGATAGACCGTCAGCAGCTTCTCCGGTTCGGCGCCGAGTTTAAGCGCAACGCGGGCGCGGTTTTCGCGCACGCATTCGCTGTCGTCGTTCGAGCCGTACCCGCAATTGAGTGACGCATAAATATCCTTCGACACACCGCCTTCGCGCGTGAAGAAGCCGTGCCGAACCCGGGAAAGAACGTCGAAAGGCTTCGCCTTCAACATGCAAACTTCCTTCAAGCGAAACCGGCCGGCAGAGTGCTGCCGTGCGGCGTG
>JACIYQ010000368.1 GCA_014359855.1 Parvibaculum sp. | reverse complement strand
GAAGAGGAGGGAAGCCTATGGCGAGGCGGCAAAGGGATGAATTCGGTCCGGGCATCGGCGAGGAAGCGGCGGAAACACCAAACGTATTGAGTCCCATCGTCGGCATCAGCCGCGAGGACGTTCTCTCCGCGATCGGGTCGATCATCGGCGGCCCGGTGCGTCAGCCCTTCACCTTCGTGCAGCACATCGGCTCCTTTGGCCGCAACATGGTGGACATCGTCGGCGGGCAGCAGAAGTTCTCTCCCGAGCCGAAGGATCGCCGCTTTGTCGATCCTGCCTGGCAGAAGAGCCCCGTCTATCGACGCCTGATGCAAGGCTGGCTTGCCTTCCGGACGGAAATGCACGGTTTCATCCAGTCGCTGGAGCTCGACCCGATAGAGCATGGCCGCGCTCGAGGAAATCGACGGTGAGCAGGCCGATCCGATCTGGCCAGCGCTCGTCGAGGCCCCAATGATGATCGACAGGCCGCTCGGCGGTGCGCCGCGCGGACCGGAAGACGAATTTGTCTTCTGGGCGAACTGAACGGCATCGGCCATGAAGGCGCGTTGGATCGTCGGCGGTGTCCTGGTTGCGCTCATCGCCCTCGCGGCGGCGGGCACAAATCTGTGGATGAGGGGGGGCAGGGAGGCAGCGCGTTTTGCGGGGGGCGGAACGCATGAGCTGCCTCCCACCTTCCGCCGATGCTCAAGCCGCTCGCGCGGGCATGGTCTGGGTACCGGGCGGTACTTTCACCATGGGCGACACCTTCTATCCGGAAGAGGAACCTCTACGCGAGGTCTCCCTGGAAGGCTTCTGGATGGACAGGACGGAAGTCACGAATGCCGAGTTTGCAGCCTTCGTCGACGCGACGGGTTACGTCACCGTTCCCGAACGCCCGGTCGGCACCGTTGCCCATCCGGGTCTGCCGCCTGAAATGCAGATGCCCGGTGCGGTCGTCTTCATCATGCCGAACGATGTGACGGGGATGGGTAATATCTCGCAATGGTGGCAATATGTGCCGGGTGCCAACTGGCGGCATCCGGGCGGCCCGGATACGTCGATCATGGGCCGCGAACAATTTCCCGTCACCGCCATCGCCCATGAGGACGCGATCGCCTATGCGGCATGGAAGGGAAGGGTGCTTCCCTCCGAAGCGCAATGAGAATGGGCATCGCGTGCGGCCGACCCCGACGCGCCGAACCCGCGCGCTCAGCCCCGCGAGGCGAACACATGGCAGGGGCTCTTCCCTGTCATCAACGAAGCAGAGGATGGCTTTGCCGGCATCGCACCGGTCGGTTGCTTCGAACCGAACGCACTCGGCCTCTATGACATGATTGGAAATCTCTGGGAGTGGACCGCCGACGCCTATGAGGGCGCGCCCGGCACCCGCGTCATCAAAGGCGGTTCCTGGCTGTGCGCGCCGTCATATTGCCTTCGCTACAGGCCCGGTGCGCGCCAGCCGCAGGAAGCCGATCTCGCCACGACGGATCTCGGCTCCCGCACGATAACTCTCTCCACAACACCGGAGAGTACCGGCCGAATTTCTCCATGATGTGAGACTTTTCTTCGCTTGGGGCGTTGTTTTGCCCGAGGAGTTTGAAGCGAACCAGGGTCTCACATGCCGGTGCATCGCTATTCCGGTCCGGAAGCGGCGGAAGAGCTTGGAAACTCGAGCATTCTTGAACCGTCGGGCAATGTCTGGCGGGTCGAGAAAGCGCGCCGCGCGCGTATGCTTGTGGATGCCGCCGAGTATTTCGGTGTGCTCCGCGCGGCCATGCTTCGGGCCCGCCGGTCGCTCATCGTCGTTGGCTGGGACATAGACAGCCGCATGCGCTTCGTCGGGCCGGATGGCAGCGCGGATGATGGTTACCCCGAGCTCCTCGGCAGCTTCCTGACAAGGCTCGCCCGCGAGAAGCCCGGCCTCGAAATCAAGCTTCTGCTTTGGGATTACTCCGTCATCTACGCGACGGAACGCGAGTTATTGCCCGCCCTGCCGCTGCGCTGGAATACGCCGGCAAATATCGATTTCTGTCTCGACAATCAGGTTCCGTTCGGCGGCTCGCATCACCAGAAGATCGTCGCGATCGACGGCTGTCTTGCGTTTTGCGGTGGCATCGACCTCACCGTCCGCCGCTGGGATACGTCGGCCCATGATCCGGAGAACAGCTGGCGCGTCGATCAGGCAAAGCGTCCCTATCGCCCGTTCCATGACGTACAGATGATGGTCGATGGAGATGCAGCCGCCGCGTTGGGCGAACTCGCGCGCTGGCGCTGGCGCATCGCGGCTTGCGAGGACCTCGAACCGGCAGGGGGCGGCAGCCACGATCCCTGGCCTGAAGAGGTCGAGCCGCATTTCCGCGATGCGCGGGTGGGCATTGCGCGCACACTGCCTTCCGGCAACGGTGAAAAGGAAGTCAGAGAGGTCGCGCGTCTCTTCGTCGATTCCATCGCGAGTGCGGAGCGCTGGATCTATATCGAAAACCAGTTTCTCACTTGCTTCGATATCGCCCAGGCCCTCGCGGCGCGTCTTCGCGAAACGCCGCGGCTCGAAGTTTTGCTCGTGGCGCCACGGACGCACGTTTCATGGTTGGAACAGCAGGCGATGCTCGCCGGGCGCATCCGCTTCATGAATGTGTTGCGCGAGGCCGGTGTGGAAGATCGCGTCCGGCTTCTTTATCCATCGGTAGGAGAAGGGAAGGCCGAAACTCCCGTCATGGTCCATTCGAAGGTGATGATTGTGGATGATCGTCTGCTGCGTGTCGGCTCGGCGAATATCTGCAATCGTTCCATGGGCGTGGATACGGAATGCGACCTGGCCATCGAGGCGGAAGACGAACGGAGCCGCTCGGCTGTCCTGCGCTCGCTCGCCCGTCTTGTCGGCGAGCATTGTGGCGCCGGAACGGATGGGGCTCTGGCGACGATCCGCGAAACCGGGTCGGTGTTGGAGACGGTGGAGCGCTGCGGCAAGCACGCAGACCGAAACTTGCGGCCCGTCGAGGACGGCGAGACAGTTTCCGGTCCCAGCCTCGCAACGGTCGAGGCGATTACCGATCCAGGCCGGCCGATTGCCGCGGACGAATATTTCGCCGACATCGTGGATTATCCCGGCGAAGGCCGGCGAAGCCGTGTTCCCGCCATTGCGCGCGGCGTCGCACTTCTCCTCTTCATCGCGGCGCTCGGTCTTCTGTGGCGATACACGCCCCTCTCGGAATATGCCCGGCCAGACACGCTCCGCGCGACCTTCGGCAGCCTGGCGGATAGCCCGTTTGCCGCGGCGATCATCGTTGCGCTCTATATCGTCACTGGTTTCTTTGCTTTTCCGGTCACGATTCTCATCATTGTCACTGCCGGGACCTTCGGTCTGTGGCCGGGATTGCTCTATGCAGCAGTTGGGTCGATGTCGAGTGCCGTCGCGACCTATGGCGCGGGCCGCGGGCTCGGTGCGCGCTTCCTCCGCAACACGATTGGCCCACGCATCAACCGTGTGAGTCGTGGCATCGGCGAGAGAGGCATTCTCGCCATCGCTACCATCCGCCTCGTGCCGGTCGCGCCCTTCATGCTGGTAAACCTCGTGGCGGGTGCGCTTCGTATTCCCTTTATGGAATACGCAGTTGGGACTTTCCTCGGTCTCGCGCCGGGTATCCTTCTTCTTTCCATTCTTGGCGACCGCGTTTTCGCCATGTTCGAGAATCCGTCTTTCTCCGATCTTGCCGTCGCGCTCGGTGCGCTGTCGCTCTGGATCGGTTTCGCTCTCGTGCTCCAGCGTCTGGCCACTCGATGGAGAAATCGCGGGAGATGAGAAAGGCATTGCGCGTGCTGAGTTGGAACATTCACGGCGGCATGGGCCCGGATAGTCGCTACGATCTCGCTCGCGTCGCCAACCTTGTCGCAACCCACGACCCCGATGTGATTGCGCTGCAGGAGGTCGACTCGCGCGGAAGAAGCGGTAGCCAGGCGCCCGTCTGCGAGCTCAAGGAGGCGCTCGGGGAGCACGCGGCGGAGGCGCGCACTATCTCGGCGCCGGACGGCCACTACGGACACGCCGTCATCAGCCGCTTTCCCTTGTCGGAAACCTGCGTCCACGACCTTTCCCTGCATGCGCGAGAGCCGCGCTGCGCCATTGCGACGAATGTCTCCGCGCCGCAGGGGAGGTTCCGCCTCGTCGCGACCCATCTCGGATTGAGCATCTGGGAAAGGCGCATGCAGTCGGCGAAGCTTGCCGCCCTCGCGCGACAGGGCGATGGGGTCTGCATCATGATGGGCGACTTCAACGACTGGTTCTCGTTCGGGTGGGTACGCCGCCGCCTGAAGCGGGAACTGCCGTCGCGGACGATGGAGCGGACCTTCCCCGCGCTTCGTCCGTTCCTCCGCCTCGACAGGGTCTATTGCGGCACCCCCGCTCGCATATTACGAAGCTGGACGGATCATGCCGCTCGCGACATTTCCGACCATCTCCCCATCGTAGCGGACGTTGCTCTCGGTTAGCGCCGCTGTGTTCCGTCCAGCGTCAGGATGTCGCCATAGAGCTCCGGCCGGCGGTCGCGAAATACGCCCCAGTTCACGCGCTGCCGTCTGTTCTGCTCGATGTCGAAGGTTGCGGTGAGAATGTCTTCCTCGTGCTCGCTCGCCTCCGCGACCTTCGCTCCCGTCGCATCGGTGATGAAGGAGGAGCCGTAGAAGGTTATGGCGCAGCTCTTTCCTTCTTCCCGTCCGATCCGGTTCGACGCCACGATGGGCACGAGATTCGCCGCGGAGTGACCTTGCATCGTCCGCTGCCAGTGGTCGCGGGAATGGATCGTCTCGTCATGCGGCTCCGAGCCGATAGCGGTAGGGTAGAGCACGACATCCGCGCCTTTCAGCGCCAGAATGCGTGCCGTTTCCGGAAACCATTGATCCCAGCAGATGGCGGCGCCGACACGGCCGCGCCGCGTGTTCCAGACATGGAAGCCTGTGTCGCCCGGGCTGAAGTAGTATTTCTCGCGGTATCCCGGTCCGTCCGGAATATGCGACTTGCGATAGACGCCCAGGATCTCGCCATTGTCGATCATCACGAGCGAGTTGTACTGCGCATTGTTCGCGCGCTCGTAGATCGAGATTGGCAGCACCGCCTCATACTTGGCCGAAACGGAGCGAAAATGCTGCACCGCAGAATTGTCGCTCACCGGCACGGCGAGATGCATCAGCTCCGGCTCGGTATCCTTGCAGAAATAGGGGGTTTCGAAGAGCTCCTGCAGCAGGATCACGCCCGCGCCCCGTTCCGCGGCGGCATGGACGAGCTTCTCCGCGCGTGCGATGTTTTCATCCCGGTCATGACCACAGGCCATTTGCGTGGCGGCAACTGTCAGTTGTGTCATCGTTTTGTCCGATACCTCAGGGCTGGCTCTTTGCGTCACTTTGTCGCCAGCCGTGACCCGCGAGCCGAAAACTGCATTGCGCTCGATCAAGTCGCCAGCGGGCCGAAGCAGGGATAATCGGGCCAGTTCTCCCGCACGTAAAGAGGGGCCTCTTGATGCTGCGCCATTTCGTTCAGATTCTCGACTTCTCGAAGGAAGAGCTGCTCCGCATGATGGAGCTGACAGCCCTGCTCAAACGCGCCGACAAGGACGGCGCCTGTCCGAGGCTTCTGAACGGCGCCTCTCTGGGGATGATCTTCGAGGAACCTTCGACCCGCACCCGCGTCTCTTTTGAGGTCGCGATGACCAAGCTCGGCGGTCACGCCCTTTATCTGCGCCCCGGCGAAATCCATCTCGGCGTACGAGAGTCGATCGCGGATACCGCGCGCGTCGTCTCCCGCATGGTCGACGTCATCGAGGCGCGCACGCTGAAACACCAGACGGTCCTCGATCTCGCGAAACACGCGACCGTTCCCATCATCAACGGCCTCACCGATTTCAACCACCCGACGCAGGTCCTCTGCGACGTCTTCACCATGACGGAGCATGCCCCGAAGGGTAAGAAACTCGAGGATTTCAAGCTCGTCTTTGTCGGCGACGCGACCAATGTCTGCGTCTCGCTCATGTTCATATGCGCGCGGCTGGGCATATCCTTCACGCAGGCGGCTCCCGCAAAGTACCAGATATCCGAAGCGCATCGCGCCATGGTGAAGGACGCCTGCGCGGAATCCGGTGCGCGGATAAGCTTCACCGAGGATCCTGCCGCCGCCGTCGCCGACGCCGACTTCATCTACACCGATCTTTGGTGGTGGGTCGGTCAGGAAAGCGAAATACCCGAGCGCAGCGCAGCCTTCATGCCGAAATTTCAGGTCAACGCGGCGCTGATGGCAAAGGCGCCCGCCGATGCGCGCTTCATGCACTGCCTTCCCGCCTCGCGCGGCGTCGAGGCGACGGATGAAGTCATGGACGGTCCCCAATCCGTCATCCTCGATCAGTCGGAAAACCGGCTGCACACGGAGAAGGCGCTCCTCGTCTGGTTCGTCTATCCCCGCCTGAAGCGTCCCTCGGAAGCCCTGCTCGCCCGCCATCGGGGACTGGTCGAGGATTTCCTGACGGACTTTTTCTGATCCCGCCGTGAGTTGAGCGGCTTGTACCACGCGTAACAGGTTCAATCTTATCGGGAGAAAATAATGACTGATCAATCCGTCGCCAATCCGCGTGGCTACAAGAGGGTCATGCGCGGTCTCGACCTGACGCTGTTCACCGTCTGCGCCATCCTCGTCATCGACCAGCTCGCGGCATCCGCGGCCATCGGCCCGCAATCCATCTTCTGGTGGATATTCACCATGGTGTTCTTTTTCATTCCCTACGGCCTGATCACCGCTGAACTCGGCAGCGCCTATCCCGATCAGGGCGGCATTTATGCCTGGGTCCGCCGTGCCTTCGGTGCGCGCTGGGGCGGACGGACCGCATGGCTGTGGTGGATCAACGTCGCGCTCTGGCAGCCCTCCGTCTTCATTCTCTTCGCCGGCATCTTCGCCGCGCTCTTCATGCCGGAACTCGAACTCTGGCCGCAGATCGCCATCGCGGTCGTGCTCACCTGGATCACGGTCTGGGTCAACATCGTCCGCCTCGACATAGGCAAATGGGTGCCCAACCTCGGTGCCATCTTCAAGGTCGCGATCATGCTCGTCATCGGCGTCGGTGGTTTCGTCTATGCCGCAAACCACGGCGTCGCGAACGAGCTCACCCTCTCCAGCATGACGCCGAGCTGGGGCGCCTCGCTCGCCTTCCTGCCGGTCATCGTCTACAACTTCATGGGCTTCGAGCTCATGTCAGGCGCGAGTGCGGAAATGAAGAACCCCGCTCGCGACGTGCCCCTCACCATCGCCGTCTCCGGCATCCTGATCGCCGCCTTCTACCTCTTCGCGACCATCGGCATCCTCATTGCCCTGCCGCTCGACGAAATCAACCTCGTCAGCGGCATCGTCGATACCTTGCGCGTCCTCCTCGGCGAAGGCGGCGCCGGCGGCACCTTCGTCGTCCTCCTCGGCCTCATGGCGCTTTACTCCTTCCTCGCCAACATGGTCACTTGGACCATGGGCGCGAACCGTTCGGCCGCCGAGGCCGCGCTCGACGGCAATCTTCCGGCGATGTTCGTCCGGCTCCATCCGGTTCATCGCACGCCCGCAAGCGCCGCCATCGTCACCGGCGTGGTAACGACCGTCGTCATCGTGATCTACGGTTTCCTCGCGGCGGATGCGGAAGACCTGTTCTGGACGCTCTTTGCCTTCTCCTCCATCGTCTTCCTGCTGCCTTACCTCATCATGTTCGCGGCCTTCCTGCGGCTGCGGGCAATCGACCCGGCTACGCCGCGCCCCTATCGCGTACCGGGCGGGCAGGGCGGCGCCCTCGTCCTTGCGATCCTCTGCATGCTCTTCATCCTGCAGGCGATCGTCTTCTTCATCTACACGCCGGGCGAGTTCGACATGACCTATGCCGTCTCCATCGCCATCGGCGTCGTCGTGACCGTCGTGACCGGCGAAGCGCTGGTTCGCTTGGGTGGGCGCAAGCACGCTGCCTGAGCCATGTGGTAAAGTCGGGCGGCGGCGCTCAAGGCGTCGCCGCCTCTTTCTGTCGGGAGTTTTCGAATGGTGCGGACACTGGCAACGACCCCCCGGGCGGATGACTTCCGCATGCCCGCGGAGTTCGAGCCCCATGCGGGCACTTGGATGCTCTGGCCCGAACGGCCGGACAACTGGCGCCTCGGCGCAAAGCCCGCGCAGCATGCCTTTGCCGCCGTCGCCGCCGCCATTGCAACCGGCGAGCGGGTCACGGTCGGCGCTTCGCCCCGCCAGTTCTCGAATGCCCGCGCCATGCTCGCGCCGGAAATCCGCGTCGTCGAAATCTCGAACGACGATTCCTGGATGCGCGATTGCGGCCCCACTTTCGTCGTGGACGGCAAGGGCGGCGTTCGCGCCATTGACTGGATCTTCAACGCCTGGGGCGGGCTCGATGGCGGCCTCTATTTCCCCTGGGACCAGGACGATCTCGTCGCCGCCAAGGTCGCAGAGATCGAAAGCGTCCCGCGTTACCGCGCTCCAATTGTTCTCGAAGGCGGCTCAATCCATGCCGATGGTGAAGGCACGCTCCTCACCACGGAGGAATGCCTCCTCAATCCGAACCGCAATCCGGGCATGACGCGCGAGGATATCGAGCACGTGCTCGCGAATTACCTTGGCCTGAAAAAATTCATATGGCTCGACCGCGGCGTCCATGAGGATGAGACGAGCGGCCATATCGACAATCTCGCCTGCTTCGTGCGCCCCGGCGTCGTTGCGCTGACCTGGACGGACGACAGGAACGATCCCCAATACGAAATTTCACAGGATGCTTTCGAGCGTCTTTCGGCGGCGACGGATGCGAAGGGCCGCAAACTCGAAATTCACCGCATCCACCAGCCGAACCCCGTCCATATCACGGCGGAGGAAAGCAGCGGCGTCGACGTCGTGGAGGGAACCCAGCCCCGAACGGAAGGCCTGCGTCTCGCCGCCTCCTACATCAACTTCTACATCGCGAACGACACGATCGTGATGCCGGCCTTCGGCGATGCCCATGACGATCCGGCGCGCGCACAGATCGCGGCGCTCTTTCCGGATCGCAAGGTGATCGCTGTTCCCGCACGCGAAATTCTCCTCGGCGGCGGCAACATCCACTGCATCACGCAGCAGCAGCCCGCGCCGCAAGGTGCCTGAGCCATGCGCATCCTCGTCGCCATCGGCGGAAACGCGCTCCTGAAACGCGGCGACACGCTCGGCATCGGTGAGCAGCGCCGCAACATGGCCGAAGCCGCAACGGCGCTGGCAAATCTTGCCCGCGAACATGAGCTCGTGCTCGTGCATGGCAACGGCCCGCAGGTCGGCCTCCTCGCCCTCGAAGCCGACGCCTACAAAGGCGCGCCGCCTTACCCGCTCGATGTGCTCGGCGCGGAATCGCAGGGCATGATCGGCTATGTCATCGAGGAGGCGATGCGCCGTGCGCTTCCGGAGCGTGAAATCGTGACCGTGCTCACGCAAACGCTGGTCGATCCCGCCGACCCCGCCTTCGCAAAGCCGTCGAAGCCCATCGGTCCGGTCTACGACAAGAAGACGGCGCAGGCGCTCGCCGCCGAGCGCGGCTGGTCCGTCGCACCGGACGGCCCGGACGGCAAGGCCTGGCGTCGCGTCGTCGCTTCGCCCGCGCCGCGCAGCATCGTGCAGCTCGCCGCGATCCGCCGCCTCGTCGATAGCGGATGCCTCGTCGTTTGCGCCGGAGGCGGCGGCATTCCCGTCCAGCCCGGACCCGAGGGCGCCCCTGAAGGTGTCGAGGCCGTCATCGACAAGGACCTCGCGGCCTGCCTTCTGGCAAAGGACCTCGATGCTGCCTGCTTGTTGATCCTCACGGATGTGGACGGCGTCTACAAAGCCTGGGGCACGCCCGCGCAAAAGCGCATCGAAGCCGTCTCCGCCCGGGCGCTCGACCCCGCCTCCTTTGCCGCGGGCTCGATGGGTCCCAAGATCGAGGCCGCGCGAGATTTCGCTCTTGCCACCGGCCGGCCCGCCTTCATCGGCGCCTTGGGGAAGGCGGCGGACATTCTGTCTGGCCGTTCCGGCACCCGCATCGATCCGTGATGTGTTGTGATCGCATCGCCCCTGCCACGAAGGCGCGCCGCCTGTTAAGGTCGTCCGGCGAGGGCCGGAGGTAAGCACCGGCCGCAAAATGCCGGAAGCCGGGCAGGATAATGAGTACAACGATACTAAGCGGCAGCGTCCCGGCTGCGGATGACGGATTGCTCCGCAATACGTTTCATGTCGTGCCGCCGCCCCCGCCGCGTCAGAAAGTCTGGAGCGAACTCGGCATTGCGGTCGGCCTCGCGCTCCTCATCAACCTCGTCGTGATCCTGTCGTTCATCCTGCGCGCGCCGGTTACCACGCCCCCGGCCGATCCGCCCGCCATCTCGGTCGACCTCGTGCAGGAACCGCAGCCGGAACCGCAGCAGCCCGAACCTGAGCCGCAGCCGGAGCCCCAGCCTGAACCTCAGCGGGAAGCTCCCGAGATCACGCCCTTCTCCCGTTCCGGCGAAGATACCGAAGCACCGGCCGGGCTCGATACCGAACCGGACGATAGCCCTCTCCAGACGGATTCGAAGGAAGACAAGCCGGAGCCGGACGAAAAGACGACAAGAGAACAGAAAAGGCAGGCAGACGAAGACATCCCCGGTTGGGCCCAAACCATCCTTCCCGGCTTCGATATCCATTCGGGAAAGCCCGACGCATCGAGCCGCGAGCAACAGGCCGCGCGCAGCTCCGGCGGGGCGAATGAATATTTCAACCACATGCGCGACGCCATCCTCGCCAATGTCAATCAGGCGGAAACGACGGACCTCCAGGGATCGTCCGAGTTCGAGGTCATCATTCACCGCTCGGGCAAGATCACAAGCCTGCGGTTGATGAGGTCGAGCGGCTTCAAGACCCTGGATCAGGCCTTTGCGAATGCCATCATTCGGACTCAACCCTATCGGTATCCGGCTGGAATCCAGTCCGATTTCTTGCCCATAATTGTTGAGCTGAAATCCCGTCCATCAGACGGCTGATGCACTTGCAGCTGCCTGCGATCCGAGTGGCCCTCATCCCGAACCACCAGACAAGAGAGCCTTCTCGCCGTAGGACGAGTCGAGGCAATATCCCGTCGGATGCAACCTTATTCGGCCGGCGAGACGCGAAGCACCGAGCCGTCCTCGCCGTCGGTCACCAGATAGAGATAGCCGTCCGGCCCCGTCGCCACATCGCGAATGCGCTTGCCGAGACCCGCGAAAAGTTCTTCCTGCGCCACGACCTCGCCATTTTCCATGTCGACCCGCCGCACATGCTGTCCTGCGAGCGCGCCGACGAAAAGGTCGCCTTCCCATTCGGGAAACACGGTGCTGTGATAAAGCGTAAAACCGCAGGGCGCGATTGATGGCGTCCAGTAGAGCAGGGGCTGCTCCATCCCTTCATATTCCGTATAGGGAGAAACCCGTGCGCCGGAATAATCCATGCCCCAGGTAATGACCGGCCAGCCATAATTTTTGCCGGGCTCGATAATATTGATTTCATCGCCACCTCGCGGCCCATGCTCGTGTTCGATGACGCGCCCCGAAGCCTCGTCGTAGATCAGGCCCTGAATGTTGCGATGTCCATAGCTCCAGATTTCCGGTCGCGCGCCGTCCTGTCCGGCAAAGGGATTGTCTTCCGGAACGCTGCCATCGCGATTGATGCGCACGATCTTGCCGAGGTCGTTGTCGAGGCGTTGCGCTTGCTCGCGATAGTCGAAGCCGTCGCCCACCGCGACAAGCAGCGTGCCGTCCGGCAGGAAGGTCATCACGCCGCCATAATGGACCGGCGTATCCTTTTTCGGCGTGGCCTCGAAGATCACTTCGAGATCGCTCAGCGACTGACCGTCGAAGCGCGCGCGGGCGACGCGTGTACCGTTCTCTCCCGGCGTGCCATGCGCATAGGAAAGATAGACATATCCATTCTCGGCGAAGTCGGGATCCGGCAGTACGTTGAAGAGCCCGCCCTGGCTCTTGAAAAAGACCGCGGGCACGCCGGCCACCGGCTCAGGCGCCAGAATGCCGTCCCGAAGCACGCGAATTTCACCCGGCAACTGGACGATAAGGATCGACCCGTCCGGCATGAATGTGAGATTCCACGGATGATCGAGCCCCTCGGCAACGGCGGTAATCTTGTAGGGGCTGGAGCTGGGCGCCTCGTCCTGCGCTTCCGCCACGCCCGGCAGAAGAATCGACAACGCGGCCGCTGCCAGCGCCCCGTTCGCGAATGCCCGCTTCACCATCGGCTCTTTCCCATCCCGACTGCTGTTATTCTGTGCAATCATAGCGCGACATGACGATTGAAAGAAATGAGAGGGAAATGCGTATCGTGAAGATTGTGCCGGGATTTGTCCTGGCTGTGATCGTGGCGACCGTGCTTGGCGCGATTGCTCATACGCAATTCGTTCTGGCCGAGCTGACGGGACTTGGCATTGAAATCCCCGTTTCGGATCGTCTGTCCACGACCATACACGACATCGCCGGCATGGGGCCGATGTTCGGTCTCATCGTCGCAATCGGATTGCTTGTCGCCATGTTGGCTGCGGCGCTCGTCTACAGGTTTGCCGGAACGCAGCGCTATCTCGTCTATGGCGTGGCCGGGGCGGCGGCCCTTGCTGTCGCGCTGACGGCGATGGGCTTGGTTTACGAGATCACGCCGATTGCGGGCGCCCGGACGGCGATGGGTTTCGTCGCACAGATGATTGCCGGCGCGCTTGGTGGGCTCACCTTCGCCCGCGTGACGCGCTAGCCTCTGCCTGCCAGGGTGGCAGCCCCTGCCTGACAACCCGCCATTCTGCCCCTTGTGTGATCATCGCAGTGCAGCGCGCCGAAAAAGCGCTCGACGTGTCGTTTTTTGAGGTCCGAATGTTGTGTCCCCGGTTGCCTTGACACGGCGATCCGTGCAGCCTTGAAAAATTGATATCGCACGGACCCGCCTTCGGGATGGTCGCATGCCGGGGTATCCTGGAGCGGCGTCCATTCCAATGCCGATCAAAACGGCCGATCAAAACGAAAGAGGCAACTTGCCGAGAGCAGCCAGAGTTTTCGTCCGGTATGTCGAGGCGGTGAACCGCGCGGTCGGCCGTGTCGTCATGCTGCTGATCTTCGTGATGATCGGCATTTTGCTCTACGCCTCCATTTCCCGCACCGTCTTCGACGTTCCGATCGCATGGGTCATGGAGATGGGGCAGTTTTTGCTCGCGGCCTACTATCTGCTAGGTGGCGGCTATTCGATGCAGATCAACTCGCATGTGAGGATGGATCTTCTCTATGGCCGCCTTTCGCCGAAGAAGATGGCCTTCACGGACACCATCACTTCGTTCTTCCTCGTCTTCTATCTCGTCGTGTTGCTGATGGGCGG
>JACIYQ010000367.1 GCA_014359855.1 Parvibaculum sp. | reverse complement strand
GGCGCTTCTCCTTTTCAATATCGGCGACTCGGAAATGACCGCCGGCGAGCTCAGGACGCGGGGCCACTATCTCGGCTCGAACGTGTCCTACAATCTCAAGAAGCTCGTCGAGGCCGGTTACATCCATCATCAGCGGTCCCGCTCGGATCGCCGTTCGGTGCGCGTGCGGCTGACGGAGAAGGGGCGCTCGATCTGCGCTGCGATCGATGTGGTCTACAACAAGCACTGCATGATGCTGAACGAGGTCGGCGATATCTCGAGCGAGGAACTGCGGCAGGCGAACGCCACACTGTTCAAGCTCGAGCGCTTCTGGACCGACCAGATCCGCTACCGGCTCTAAGCGCCGTTGAACCGATTGCGGCAAGGCCTGCGCCTCTCCCCAAGGCGCGGGCCTTTCGGCGTTTCAGGCGGCGGGGGTTTGCCCTCCGCCAGCACGGGAGTTGCATTTCCATCACTCACGACGGGAAGTCTGGCCTTTTATGGGCCGGAATCCCGAATCTTGACCCTGAATGCGACAGATTTCATGGCAGGTTGCGGCTACAAGATTGGCAAGATGCGGTCAGTGTCCCGAAATGGCATAACGGGGCTGCGCGTTCACGCCGGAGGGGCATCCGGTATTTTGCTGTGGGGCTGTGTGAAAAGAGTGCCTTCGATTTCATCCCTTTTGAGGCTGTTTCTGCTGGCCGGGCTTATTGCCCTGCCGTTTGCAGCGGGGCCGGTCCATGCCGAAGCTACTTCCTATGGCGCGCAGGAAACCCATTGGGTCGATCCATGGGCGGCCAATGCGGCGCCCGAAGCGGCTGCCGAGGCACCCGTTTCGGAAGCCCGCATACCGACGCTGAGCGACCGGTCCATCGCCGCGGTGACGGCCGCCATCGAACATTACCGGGCGATTGCCGTCCGAGGTGGCTGGGGACGCGTTGCGGCGGGAGAGCGCCTTGAACGCGGCGTGCGCGATCCGCGCGTCGCGCAGGTGCGCGAACGCTTGATTGCGACGGGCGACCTGGCGGCATTGCCGGGCGACCCCACTTTCTATGACGAATCCGTGGAAGAGGCGGTGGCCCGCTACCAGACGCGGAACGGGCTGGAGCCGGACGGTATTGTCGGGCGGCGCACGATCGCGGCGATGAATGTGCCGGTGCAGACGCGCGTCCGGCAACTCGAAACAAACCTCCACCGTATTTCCGCGCTGATGCCGAAGCTGGAGCGCCGTCATGTGTTCGTGAACATCGCGGGACAGGAAGTGGAGGCGGTGAACGACGGCGTCGTCGAATTCAACGAGCGCGTCATCGTCGGCAAGCAATCGCGGCAGACGCCGGAGATCACCAGCCAGGTGACGTCGATCACCTTCAATCCCTATTGGTATGTTCCGAAGTCGATTGCGATGGCGGACATGCTGCCGAAGATCAAGAACAATCCCGGCTACCTGAGACGGCAAGGCATTCGCGTGCTGCAGGGCTGGGACCAGAATATCCGCGAGCTCGATCCGGAGAATATCGACTGGTCCAATCCGCGCGTGAACGAGGCCTATTATCTCCGGCAGGATCCGGGGCCGTGGAATTCCCTCGGGT
>JACIYQ010000366.1 GCA_014359855.1 Parvibaculum sp. | reverse complement strand
GGCGGCGGAGCCTGCACCGGCGCAGCGTTTGCCGCTGTGCTTGTTTCGTCGTCAACGGGCATGGAATGAGGCGCCTTCCCGGAATCGGTCCCTCTTGCGGGAACTGCCCCTCCTTTACGTGAAACGAACGGCGCTTTCCAGCCGCTCCCTCGCAGAATTCTAGTCGGCAGCCACCCGCAAGGGCAGCACGCGGTGCGGACGATGCTTCGCATAGATCGACCGGACCCACAGGGTACCCGGATGATCGGCCCATTCGGCGAGCCATGCCTCGATCCGCGCCGGACGCGGCCTGGGCAGTTCCATGTCGGGATGGGACGGGCCGCAGGCCGGCGCGAGCAATGCCGCGGCCGCAAGGTCGGCGATACTGAAACTGTCGCCGATGAGGTAGCCGCCGGGCCCCGCCTGGGTCGCCACCCTGTCGAGAGCGGCGCGTATCGTGTGCCGCGCCGTGCCGAGATGCTCACTGTCGATCTGCATCATGTGGCGCATCACCGGACGGATGGCAGGTTGCATCGCGCGATAGGCGAGCCGTGTGAGGAGCGGCTTTTCCGACGCGAAGAGGCGGCAGAGATAGGCCGGCTCCGCCAACAGCTCCGCAAAGAGCGCGCGGCGCACGGCCGGCGCCACTTCTTCGTCGAAATAAGCCTGAAGATCGAGCGCGGCCCGGCGCTGCACGGGATCGGCCGGATAGAGCGGCGGCTCGGGATATTGCCCCTCCAGCACATCGATGATCTCGGCAGAACCCGCGACCACCACACCGCCGACCCGCAGCACCGGCGTCGCCGATGTGCCCGCCAGCTTCCGGATCGCGGTCATGTGCGGCCCCGGCAGATAGGAAATGCGCCTGTGCGGCACATTCTTGAAGTCGAGCGCCCAGCGGACCTTTTCGTTGTAATGCGAATAGGGGAACTGATGCAGTTCAAGCCGCTCGTTGTCGTCGCTCATGGTCCGGCCTCCGGGCTGAATGCCCATTATGCCACCGGCATATCCAAAATGACCTAACGAAATGCTCGCCAAAAGAGAGCCATTTGCCGGCACGGGGTAGCCAGCGGCCTACTCCTCGAAACGATATTGAAAATGAATACCGGGAGGAAACCGTGGAACTCGCATTCGGTGCGGCCGGCGCCGCCTTTCGCGACGAGGTGCGGACGTTTCTCGACGAGAAGCTGACGCCGGAACTGCGCGCCACCGGCCGCCGCATGGGCAGCATGGAGGCAGGAGACGGCAGCGGACGCCTGATCGGCGACGAGAGCTTCGCGCGCAAGATCGCCGAAGCCGCCGCCTGAAGACGGCTCGCCACTGTGACGACATCGTCCGCGCGATGACCGAGATAGCCAGGTTCGCCGCGATGCTCGCGGGGCAGGGATTCCGGCGAGATGGCCGAGAAGAAGAAGTGCTCGCGCATCGCGAAACGCGGCCGGACGATGCGAACGCGGAATTCCCCCGCACCTCGAAGCGCAAGGAGCCCTGCACCACGCGCATGCGCACGCTCGGCAAGGCGCCTGGAACAATTTCTGGACCGTGACCCGGCGCGTGTTGAACGTGCCGGACGATGAATACATCGTCTGCGGCATGTCGCTCGGCTATGCGGACGAGACAGCGCCCGTGAACACGCTCGTCGCCGAGCGCGAGCCGCTGGACAGCTTCGCGACGTTTCACGGATTTTCGTGAGAAAGCTCAGAAGCGCGGGCGGCCAAGCGGATGGACGGGAGCGGCGCGTGCGCCCGTCATGGCGGCCTGCCCCGCCGGAAGCGACCGGTTGAAATAGAAACCGTTCTGGATCACGACCATGGTCTGCCGGTTGCCGACGCCGCCGGTGAACCCCGCAAGTTCCACGGCACCCGTGAGGTCCGCATGTCCCGGGGCGCAGCCGCACTCTTCTCCGGCCCAGGGGTCGGTCCAGTGAGGGCCGGCGCCGCCCGCGAGTTCTTCTGGCGCCCAGGGATCGATCCAGCGCACTTCTCCGGCCAGCGCCGGCCCCGCAAGGCAACCCGCCAGAAACCCGGCCAGAATGAAAAGACGCGCGCCCATGACAATCCCGTCACTGTTTCATATTGAAACATAGGTCGGGATGCGGGCGGGTTCAACGCCGCAAATCCGCGGAAATCCAGGAGTTTGCCAAAATCCCTGTCGCGGCTATCCTCCCCGCCGCAAGAAACCGGCAAAAAGTCAGGGAGCACGACATGGCGGAATATAATCGCCCGCTTCCCTTGCCGACCCCCGAAACCCGGCATTTCCGGGCGGGCTGCCGCGAGGGAGAACTGAGACTGCAACGCTGCACGAGTTGCAGGCCGCGCCGTCTTCCGGCAACCGCGTGACGCTGGTGGCGCCGGGCGACCACGGCATCGAGCGGATCGGCATCCGCCTCGGTGCGCGCGACGTGAACGCGCCCCCCGGCGCCTCTACGCCGCGTCGCTCGGCCTGCCGGAAGTGCCCGAACAGGGAGGCGACAGCTTTCTCTGCGGCGGCAGTTTCATTCTTTTCGAGATGCCGCAGCGCGCCTCGCTCGTCGGCGCGCTGGACTGACAACACTCCCCCGCTGCGCTAGACTGCATGGATCGGCAACCGGCGAAGGTGCCCGCAGGTGGCACCGCTCAGGGAGAAAACATGCTCAAGATCTATCACGCGAAAAACACGCGCTCTGTCCGCATCGTCTGGCTCTGCGAGGAGCTCGGCATTCCCTACGAGCTGAAGACGCTCAACTTCTCACCCGACGATCTTCAGTCCAAGGCCTATCTGGCTGTCCATCCGCTCGGCAAGGTGCCGTCCATCGACGATGACGGTCTCATCCTGAACGAGTCGGGCGCCATCGCGCAGTACCTCCTCGCCAAGCACGGAAGCGGCCGCCTCGAACCCAAGTCCGGAACCGCAGACTACGGCAAATATCTGCAGTGGTTCCATTTTGCCGAAGCGACCCTCATGGTCCCACTCGGCAACATCGCGCAGCACTCGTTCATCCGGCCGGAAGACAAGCGCATTCCGCAAGTGGCTGCCGAAGCGGTCGAGAGTGCAAAGAAGATGCTTGGCATTCTCGACAAGGAACTGGCCGGCAAGGACTTCATCTGCGGAAAGGACTTCACCGCAGCAGACATCATGCTCGGTTACTCGCTGCTGCTCTGCAAGATGTTCGGCCTGCTGACCGGCGAATATCCCAATACCGGCGCATATTTCGCGCGGCTCGCCGCACGGCCCGCCTTCCAGAAGGCAACGGCCTGAACAGGGAACGAGCGAGGCTTTCATGGGATACAAGACCATCGGCGTGAAGCCGGTTTCCGGCGCGCTCGGCGCCGAGATCGAGGGCGTTGACCTGTCGAAGGAGCTTTCCAACGAAACCTTCGACGACATTCACCAGGCCTTCCTCGACCATGTCGTGATTTTCTTTCGCGACCAGCACATCGGCCATGAGCAGCACAAGGCGTTCGGCCGCCGTTTCGGCACGCTCAACATCCACCCTTACGTGAGGGGCATGGACGGGCATCCGGAGATCATGCAGATCGTGAAGGAGCCGGAAGACCGCATCAACTTCGGCGGTGGCTGGCAATCCGACATGTCGTTTCTGGAAGAACCGGCGCTCGGCTCGATCCTCTATGCGAAGGAAGTGCCTCCCTATGGCGGCGACACGCTCTGGGCGAACCAGTATCTCGCTTACGAAACGCTGTCGGACGGGCATGAAGAAGATGCTGGAAGGCCTGAAGGCCATCCATACGGCAAAGGGGGAATACAGCGAACGCGGCGCCTCCGCGCAGCGGCGCAAATCGATGAACGTGACGGTCGCTGGCGACGACACGCCCTCCTTCGAGCATCCCGTCCTGCGCACCCACCCGGAGACGGGCCGCAAGGCCCTCTATGTCAATCCCGCCTTCACCGAAAAGTTCGTGGGCATGACGAAACGGGCGGCAATGGGCGGGGATAAGATTTTTCGCAGCACGGTGAATTCCGGCTCGAATGCGGGATAAGTCCGGCGGACGGGAACTATGACGTTTTCGTGACAGTCCGATGACAATCGGACCGCTTTATCCCCGCTTTCGGTCATCCGCTCCGTATACGGATCGAACCTATTCCGCCGGGACCTGCGAGCGGCGCGCGGCCTTCGCCGCGAGCCGGCGCTCGCGCCCACCGGCGATGATGAGGTAGACGGTCGGCACCACGAACAGAGTCAGCAGCGTACCGAAGCTGATGCCGCCAACGATGACATAGCCGATCGACCTGCGGCTCTCTGCACCTGCCCCCGAAGCCAGCGCCAGCGGCAAAGCGCCAAGCACCATGGCGCCCGTGGTCATGAGGATAGGACGCAAGCGAAGGCTCGCCGCTTCGACGACGGCGTCATAAACCGGCATCCCCTTCTCGCGGAGCTGGTTCGAGAATTCGACGATCAGGATGCCGTGCTTGCTGATAAGGCCCACCAGCGTGATAAGCCCGACCTGACTGTAGATATTGAGCGTCGTGTTTGTGAGGAAGAGCAGCATCAGCGCACCGGCAAGCGACAGCGGCACACTGACGAGAATGATGACGGGATCGACGAAGCTCTCGAACTGTGCCGCCAGCACGAGATAGATGAAGAGCAACGCCAGCACGAAAGTAACCGCAATGGTGCCGGAAGACTTCACGAACTCACGAAGCTGTCCGTTGAGATCCGTCTGTGCCGTCGCGGGAAGAAGCCTCTGCGCCGTATCGTCCAGGAAAGCGAGCGCTTCACCCATTGAATAGCCCGGAGAAAGCGATGCCGAAATGGTTGCCGAACGCAGCTGGTTGAAATGGTTGAGCGCATTCGGCGCAACCGTTTCCCTCACGTCGATGAGGTTCGATAGCTGCACCATTTCGCCCTTCCCGGCGCTCACGTAAATGTCGCGAATATCGGTCGGTGTGCGGCGTTCGTCGTCGGCCACCTGGATGATGACGTCATACTGTTTGCCGCCTTGCTCGTAACGCGTCACCTGCCGCCCGCCAAGCAACGTCTCCAGCGTGCGACCGACGGTCGAAACGCTGATGCCCAGATCCACCACCTTGTCGCGATTGACCTGGATGTCGAGTTGCGGCTTCTGCAGCTTGAGGTTCGTATCCGGATTGACGAAACCTGGATGCTGCCGGATCTCACCCATCATCGCATTCACGTAGCTTTCGAGCTCCTCATAGGTACCCGATGCCTGGATGACATATTCGACCGGCTGGGACCGGCCGCTCTGTCCGAGCGATGGCGGATTGACGGCGAAAGCCATGATGCCCGGTATCCGCCCGAGCTTCGGCTGCAGCTCGGCGACGATTTCCTGCTGCGAGCGGCTGCGCTCTCCCCAATGCACAAGGCGCGAGAAGGAGACGAGGTCGGTGATCTGCGGAGACCCGGAAACGACGAGATATCCCGTTACTTCGGGAATATCGACAAGGAGCGTTTCGATCTGCTTGGCATAGCGCCGCGAAAACTCAAGGGTCGCCCCTTGCGGTGCCTGCCCGACGATGAGCAGCGTCCCGCGGTCTTCGAACGGCGCCAGCTCCTGCCGCAACAACGAGAAGAGACCGGCGCACGAAAGGGCGACCGCCGCGGCGATGCCGACGATCAGCCCGCGACGGCCAAGCGCCTGGCCGAGCAGATGCTTGTAGCCCGCGTCCAGCGCATCCAGGCGCTCGCGCAGCCAGCGCTGAAGGCGGCTTTCCTTCGTTTCGTGGCGGAGCAGCTTCGAGCAGAGCATCGGCGTCAGCGTCAGCGCAATGAAGCCCGACACAACCACGGTTCCCGCCAGCGTGAGCGCGAATTCCAGAAAGAGCTTGCCCGTCCGCCCTTCGGCAAAGCCCACCGGCGCATAGACCGCGGCCAAAGTAAGTGTCATTGCAATGACGGCGAAGGTAATCTGCTTCGAGCCGTCGATCGCGGCCTGGAAAGGTGCTTTCCCCTCTTCGATGTGGCGATAGATGTTCTCGAGCATCACGATCGCATCGTCCACCACGAGGCCGATCGCCAGCACCATCGCCAGCAGCGTCAGCGTATTGATGCTGAAGCCGAGCATCAGCATGATGGCAAAGCTCGTGATCAGCGAAATCGGTATCGTGACGACCGGAATGAACGAAGCCCGGAGCGTCCGCAGGAAGACGAAGATCACGAGAACGACGAGGATGACCGCCTCGAAGATCGTCTCATAAACCGAGTTGATCGATTCAGCGATGAAGATGGATGTATCGTAGCTGACGAAGGATGCCATGCCGATGGGCAACGTCGGCACAAGATCGTCCAGCACCTTTCGAACATTCGCGGCCACCTCCAGCGGGTTCGCCGTCGCCTGTTTGATCACGCCCAGCGAGATCGAGGTCTCGCCGTTATAGGTTGCCGACCGGCGCTCGTTTGCAGCCGCCACCTCGACGCGCGCCACCTGGTTGAGACGCACCTGAAAACCGTCCGTCTCTTTCACGACGATGTTGCCGAACTCCTCCGGAGTCTGGAGGGCGGTCTTTGCGAGCACCGTGAATTCGCGGTCGATGCTCTCGATGCGGCCCGAAGGAATTTCTGCGTTCTGCGCACGCACCGCATTCTCGACATCCTGAACGGTGAGGCCGTAGGCCGCGAGCCGCGAGCGGTCGACCCAGATGCGCATCGAATATTCGCGGCCGCCGAAAATCGTCACCTGAGCGACGCCTGGCTGGTTTTGCAGCCGGTCGGTTACGATGCGGTCGAGATAATCGGTAATTTCGAGCCCGGACATGCGATCGCTCTTGAAGGCGATGTACATGATGGGCTGCGCATCCGCCTCGACCTTGGCGATGATGGGCTCGTCGATCTCGTCCGGGAGATTTCCGCGCGCACGGCCGACGCGATCGCGCACGTCGCTTGCCGCGACATCGGGATCGGTCTCCAGCGTGAAGCGTGCCGTCACCTGGCTTTCCTCGGCGCGGCTCGTGGAGGAAAGGACCTCGATGCCTTCGATGCCTGCCATCGAATCTTCGAGCGGTTGCGTTACCTCGCGCTCGATGACGGAAGCGCTTGCACCGCGATAGGTCGTGGTCACCGTCACGACCGGCTCGTCGATCTCCGGATACTCGCGCACGGAAAGACGGTCATACGAGACGAGACCGATCAGCATCAGGATAAGGCTGACGACCGTCGCGAAAACAGGGCGGCGGATGAAGAGCTCGGAAATATTCACGTCCCTTTTCCCTGCCTATTCGGCCGCGGCCTTGCCGCCCGCTTGGGGCGACGCAGATCCCGCCTCTTCGCCAGTCGAGACCTCGACCGGCGCACCGTTCTGAACCTTGAGCTGCCCGCTCACAATCACCGTGTCGCCGTCCGCGACGCCTGCCAGGACTTCGACTTCGCCCGGCAAGCGCGTGCCGATTGTCACGGGGCTCATCTTTGCGTGCCCGTCGACGACGATGAACACGGCCTTGTCGCCAGTTGGCGTCGTCACGATCGCAGCTTCCGGCAGCATGATCGAGCGGCGCGTGTCGGTGACGATCTCGACACGGCCGAAAAGGCCGGGCCGGAGCTTTCCATCGACATTCCGGATGATCGCGCGAACGCTGAGTGCCCGCCCCTCGACGCTCACCACAGGATCGAGCGCGCTGATGACCCCTGTATAAACCTGCTCAGGCAACGCATCGAAGACGACGTTCACTTCCTGTCCTTTTCCGACCTCGGTCAGAAAAACCTCGGAGACGCGAAAATCGATGCGAAGATTGTCCACATCGGCAAGCGTCGTGATCGCCTGTCCGGCGGTCACATACTCGCCGAGGCTCACCTGCCGCAATCCGATGATGCCGCTGAAAGGCGCCGTGATGGTCGCCTTGTGCAGCGCGGTCTCCGCCGCGGCGACTTCTGCTTCCGCCGACTTGAAATCGTTGAGTGCCTCGTCGCGCGCGCGCGCTGTGCCCGAACCCTGCTTCAACAGCTGCTGCGCGCGCTGATAGTTCGCGCGCGTCAGCGTCAACCGCGCCTCGGCCTGCATAAGCCGCGCTGTCAGATCCTTGTCGTCCAGCGTGATGATGAGGTCGCCTTTTTCGACGCGCTCGCCATCCTCGAAGTCGATGCTCGTGACGATACCGGTAATCTCGGGGCGCACAGTGATCGCCTGGTCGGCCTGCAGCGTACCGAGCGCCGAGACATGAAGATTGACATCCCTTTTTTGAGCCTCAACCGCTTCGACCACGGGCGCCGGCCAACCGCCCTGCTGTCCCTGTCCCAGGACAACGCCGTAAAGCCTGTAGACGAACAGCACCGCGAGCGCTGCCAGAAGAACGGCGCCGAGAACGATCAGCATGGTGCGGGGAGAAAGCGTCTTCAGGGACTGGATATCGAACTTCATGAATATCGCTCTTGAGGCTGCAACCTGTCGGACGGCCCATGCGCCCTGCCGGCCGGCGCATCGCGCAAGGAAACAGGTGGGCGGCGTGGATGGTCTGGAATAGGCCATTTACCGGGGCGCGAAAATGGCAATTTGCCAGCATGCCCCCAAGGACACGGCAAAAAACGGCCGTGAAGGAACAACTCCGGGTGATCGGAAACGGATGGCAATGGTGGGCGTGACAGGGATTGAACCTGTGACCCCTTCGATGTCAAGAAGGGGGTCAGATTCGGGGACCGTTGAAAGAAAAGGGAAAAGGCGTCCCCGCTTGGTCCGAAAACGGCGTTTTTCGAGGTAGTTGCACCCCAATTACACCCCAGAGTTTATTCTATAGGCTGGCTCCAAACAACACAGTCAGGGACCATTCATGGACCAATTTGTTTCTGGCGACCATTTTCAAATGCAGCCTTGGCACAGGACGCTTGTTCGACACCTATTTCATCCAGACCCTCGCAGAATCGATATTTCTTGCGCACGCGCAGCCAAAGCCCCCCAAATCCCGCGCCTACTTTACAAATACAGAGAGTTCAACAATCAGCATCTTGAGGCACTGCAAGACAATGTGCTCTGGGCTGCTAGACCAAATTCTTTTGTAGATAAAACCGACACAGGAATTCGCTCAAGGAGCCCTGATTTTAAGTTGATAGAAGATGAAGTTCGTCGCAAGTACCGCGTCCTATCTCTGTCTGCCTCATGCTCCTCACAGGGCATGTGGGAGAAATACGGGGGTCAGAGTAGAGGCTTCTGCATTGAATATGATTTCTTCTCTCCCACCGAAGACGTGCTCGATAGAGACCGGCGACGGATTTCTCAAATTAGGGACAAACTCTACCCTGTCTTCTATCGCAAACGACACCCACGCACCCTTGATAATTATGTCAAAGCGTGGATGCTCACTACCGCATCGCGAAACGCAGATACGCTCAACCCCTTCTTTCCAATATTCTTTTGCATTCAAAAGCAAGCGTCGTTCAGGGAAGAACAAGAATGGCGGGTGGTGGAGATTCGCGAAGACCCCGCTTACGAACTAAGAATCGCTATGCCGCCTATTCGCAGGGTGATAATTGGAAGTTGTGCCGATGAAAAGCACGCGTTGATTCTGGCTGATTATCTTCGCCGGAAAAATATACCGCTCCATCGCGCAGTGTCGAACAAGGAGCATTGACCCCGCGCCAAGTTCTCATCCGGCCCATCAACTAGCGGCAAGAATGGCACCGTAGATGCCAACTCGCACAATTTATCGGCGACCCTAGTGCGTCTCAATCAGCAAACATAGTCTTTGGCAGTGGCTGGATTCATTGGCCGCTCCGTCTCGGTCATTTTCCCAAAACCCATGAACCTCCCAGCGTATTTTGCGACACGCTGCGGTAGCGCGAACCTACTCCCGCTCATGGCCCCGCCGCCGTCGCTCGAACGGCATGCCCTCATCGTCGTCCGCGCCGGTGAGAAAGCCCCTGAGACGCTGCCACACATCCTGCCCCACCTGCCGAGGCCGAGGCATGGACAGGAGCGCAGTCCGGAAGCGGTCGCGGCCTGTAGTGACAAGCGCAACCAGCGTGGCGAAGGCTTTCGCGGTCTGGGAGGCATCGAATCGGTATCTCTCCCCCTTCTTCTGAGCTTCCTCAAGCTTCGGCAGGAGGTCGGCCTTCTCCAGCTTGAGCGCCCGATTCTCCTCTCGGAGAACCGAAACTTCCCTTTCGAGAAGTTTCGCCCGATGCTGGACCTTGTCCGCACCGGCAGCAGCCAGCTTGAACGCCTCCAACTCCGACAACCGGCTTTCCGTCTTTATCATGGTCTCCGCCCTCCGTTCTGCGTTGCGTTTCTCTGCCAAGTAGGCTCCGCGCGATAAGCGGCGACGGCGCGGCCCTTCGCGTAGGTGCCCGTGGAAAAGCCCAACATGGGTATGGAAATCGTCCTGAAAGGCCCTCATCGCATCGCAGTAAGCGCGATTGGCTGCTTTGAGGCTCTTGCCTGCCCGCTTCTCGGCCTCCCGCGCCGCGATGCCGGGATGGACGGCTTCAAAATCGAGGCTCTTGCCGCCGGTCAGGTGCGGCACGATGAAAAAGTGAAGGTGGGGGTAGTTCTCGTCTTCGTGCCGCACGACCGATGCCAACGTGTCGCCATAGCGCCCGGAGAGCCACCGTAAGGAGCGCGCCTCCCAAGCGCCGTAGTCGGCTCGGGCGCGTTCGTCCATGTCGGCCAGCGCCACCGGATAGGAAAGAACCCCCGACAACATGACGGGCGCGTCCTTACGCAGCTTCCGGCCCTTTGCGTCACGCGCCTCTTCGGCCTGACGCAATGTTACCCGCTCGACATCGGGCAGGGTCAGACCGAAGAGACGCTTCGGCGGGCGCGGCGCGTCGATATGCGGGCAAGCAGCAGTTTCCCGACCGGCTTCCGCCAGCACATCGCGCAGCGGCCATCGCTTCGTCGCCGCTTTTTTCGGAACGGCGCGGGCCACAGTGTTGATATGGAGAAACTGAAACGCCATCGCCCCGCTTCCTTTCTCCGGTCGACATAGGAGCCATTCGGGAGCAGTCAAATGCGCGGCGTATGTTTTTGAGGAAAGGCAGAAATATAGTGACCGACTATGTTTATTCGCTTGCCTATTGCGGGCGCTCATAAACGTCGGGCCTGCGGCGCCAGGCGCGCGATGCGCGCCCGAAAGCGGCGGAAGCCACCGCGAAGAGGCGGCCATTCTCGCCGGCCGGTCATCACTTCGCTACATGCTTGCCATCCGGGCGCACCTCAACGAAGTCGCGTTCCACGAGCTTCTTGGTCCATTCATTTGCCGTGGCATCCCGACCAGAACCGATGCCCGCGGTCCTCACACGCTTGCGCCATTCGCCCAGTTCGAGCCCATCGGGCCCCGCCGCCCGCAGCACCTCAAGGACCTTCTTCCCATTCGGGGTAAGCGACCGGCTGACGGGCTGACTACCGTTGCCAATATCGACAGGCTCGCCGCTGCCGCCGGAGACAACAAGCGAGTAGACCGGCTCGCCATCGCCGTCCTCGCCACATTCGACCATCTCGAACTTGATAGAGACGGCGGCCTTGCCGCCATTCTTCTGCTTATCGGTTCGCAGCACGAACTGCCCTTCGTCGCTGTCTTCTTCTAGCGCCAATAGCGTGTCGAAATTGCCGCTGATGACGGAACTGCCGCGCGCACCCTTCGACTTGTCCTTGCCGGAATGGTGAACCACGCAAACTTGCGTGGTCAGCGCGTTGGCAATGCGGGTCATAGCGCCGGTGAACTCCGCCATGTCTTCCTGCCGGTTCTCGTCGCCGAAGAGACATTGCGACAGCGTATCGACGCAGATGAAGCGGCACGGGATACCGGAAGCAGCTTCAAGCTGCTTGATACGGTCGATGAGCTTGGCAACCGTTTCCTTCTCCCGCAGGTTCATCGGCTGTTCGATGAGAGCGACGGGCAAGTCGCTTATGTCCGTGCCGCGCGCCTCCGCCCACGCCATAGCCCGCGCCTTCAGGCCCGATTTCCCTTCGGTCGAGAGATAGACCGTCATGCCTTGAAGGCTCCTGCGGCCCAGAACATCGAGGCCAGCGGCCACCGACATGACGATGTTGAAGGCGACGAATGATTTACCTGTGCCCGGCGCACCAAAGAGGCAGGCCGTGCCCACCTGTGGAAACAAGTCCCAGATGAGGTCAACGGGAAACTCGCGCCCGAGCACTTCAGGAAGCGACGTGAAGCCGCAGGACTTGGCGTCCTCCGCGAAGGGACGGGAAGACATCGGGTAGGTGGTCGGATTTGTCATTGCTGCTGCTCCATATGGAAGACCATTCGGTCGGGATGAATTCCATATGGGTCCGTCGTTCGGGCGACAAAAAGCATCCGCGTGGTCGCTTTCAGACCGCTTTAAGAACGGTAGGTGACATCGAAGACAT
>JACIYQ010000365.1 GCA_014359855.1 Parvibaculum sp. | reverse complement strand
CTTTCGGCGAAGGGCGCGATCAACCAGCAGATGGTCGCCTCGATGGCGGCAAAGCCCATCATCTTCGCGATGGCCAATCCCGATCCCGAGATCACGCCGGAAGAAGTGGCGCAGGTGCGCGACGACGCCATCATGGCGACGGGGCGCAGCGACTATCCGAACCAGGTCAACAACGTCCTCGGCTTTCCCTACATCTTCCGCGGCGCGCTCGACGTGCGCGCGAGCGCGATCAACGAAGAAATGAAGATCGCCTGCGCGCAGGCGCTTGCGAAGCTCGCGCGCGAGGACGTGCCGGACGAAGTGGCCGCCGCCTATCACGGCGAGCGCCCGCGCTTCGGCCCGCAATACATCATTCCCGTGCCGTTCGATCCGAGGCTGATCCGCGAGATTCCGCCCGCCGTCGCCAAGGCGGCGATGGACAGCGGCGTCGCGCGCGCGCCCATCGTCGACATGGACGCCTACAGGAACCGGCTGCAGGCGCGGCTGAGCCCCACGGCCGGCACGCTGCAGGTCATCATGGACAAGGTGCGGCGCGACCCGAAGCGCGTCGTCTTCTCCGAAGGCGAGGAAGAACGCGTGATCCGCGCGGCGCTTTCCTTCCGCGACAGCGGGCTCGGCCATCCGATCCTTGTCGGCCGCGAAGACCAGATCCGCGACACGCTGAAGCAGATGGGGCTCGATCCCAACACCGATCTCGACATCCGCAACGCGCGAAGCTCGGAGAAGGTGGGCGAGTACACCGACTTCCTCTACGAGAAGCAGCAGCGCAACGGCTATCTCTATCGAGACTGCCACCGGCTGGTGAGCAACGACCGCAACATCTTCTCCGCCGTCATGCTGGAGCGCGGCGACGCGGACGCGATGGTGACGGGTGTGACGCGGACCTATTCCGTGGCGCTGGAAGAAGTGCGCCGCGTGATCGACGCGGTGGACGACAAGCGGCCGATCGGCGTCACGCTCGTCGTCGCGGGCGGGCGCACCGTGCTCGTCGCCGACACGAACGTCCACGAGATGCCGACGCCGGAAGAACTCGCCGATATCGCCACGCAGGCGGCCGAAGTCGCGCGGCGTCTCGGCTACGAGCCGCGCGTCGCGATGCTCGCCAATTCAAGCTTCGGCACGCATACGCACGAACGGCCCTCGACGGTGCGCGACGCGGTGCGCATTCTCGACGAACGGAAAGTCGATTTCGAATATGACGGCGAGATGGCCGCCGATGTCGCGCTCAACCGCGAGACGATGGCGCTTTATCCGTTCTGCCGGCTGACGGACACGGCGAATGTGCTCATCATGCCGGCGATCCATGCGGCGTCGATCTCGACGAAGCTGCTGCGCGTGCTCGGCGGATCGACGCTGATCGGGCCGCTGCTGGTCGGTCTCAAGCGGCCGGTGCAGATCGTGCCGATGACGGCGACGGTGTCCGACCTCGTGAACATGGCGGCGCTGGCGGCGTATAATCTTTACAGGTGAGTTCAGAAATATGGGACAGCCTTCAGTCTCGTGTGGTTGTGAAACTGGAAACCTCTAAACATTTCCCCGCTTAAAATCATTATCCGGCGCCAACATCTAATAAGGCCGAAGATTTTTCTGAACCTCTTTGGAAACAGAGCCTTTCTCGCTTGTGGGGATACGCTGGTCGCTACCTGCCAATCCGGTGCGGAAGAAACTCTTTTGAAATCAATTGGTTATATGCTTTTTGGCGACCCATTCTCTTTGTCGAGCGGGGAGTTAACTTTTTCTTGACTCGATATGGTTTGATTGATTCGGGAACAACCCCTATATCTGAACAGTTCTCTGAGGGGACGAGAGAGCGATTGTTGGTGCAAATGAGCAAACAAGCCTTCTACGTAAAAGCTACATGGGACGAAGAGGCTGGGGTCTTCTATTCCGAGAGCGATATTGAAGGGCTGCACCTTGAAGCGGAAACGCTAGAGGATTTTCAGGCCGCCCTGATGGACGTGGCTATAGAATTGATTCTCGCTAATCATATTAGCGCTTCAGACTTTGCAAATAAGCCACTCAAAGATTTGATACCTGCGATTTTTTGGCGCGCTCCGAATGATGACGATTGTCACAACGGGTCTGCGCAGGCTTTTGCTTAAGTCTTATGGCCGACGGCTTCTACACAGAAATATGTGAGGAGCTTCGAGCGCGTGGGTATTTCCACAAATCCAACGCTAAGGGATCGCACGAAAAGTGGGAAAGCCGCGAGAGCGGGAAGAAGGTTATCGTGCCTCGAAATCTAAAAAGCCGACATACGGCAAATGGCATAATGAAAGATATTGGAAGCAACAAACGTTTTTGATGCTTCGTGCAAACGTTCGCAAAGCAGAAGCAAAGCCGTAATAAAGGCGTTTTGGCTCTGTTGAAACGTTGCCTTACTACTCGCGACGTGCCCTCACAAATTTTCTCTCAATGAACGAGATCACGCCTTCTGACCGGGCGTGCCGAACTTCGACATGTAGCGGTCGGAGATCTGCGCGACGGGGAAGAGGATCAGCACGTCGGTGGTGCCGAACTGGTGGTCGATCACCGCGCCTTCGCCGATATAGCAGCCCGCACGGAGATAGCCCTTGATCATGGGCGGGAGCGCGCGCAGCGCCTCGCGCGGATCGAGGTCTTCGGCGGCCATGCGGTTCATCTCGACATAGAGATGGGGCAGCGCGCGGACTTTCCAGCCGTCCGGTGCCGTATGATGGTGATGGAGATAGGAAAGGGGCGCGGCAAGCTTGCCGGGCTCGGTACCTTCGAAGCTGGCGCAGCCGAACATCACGTCGAGCTTGTGCGCCGTCACGTAATGCATGATGCCGTGCCAGAGAAGCTCGACCGTCGGCTTGTCGCGGTAGGGCTGCAGCACGCAGGAGCGGCCAAGCTCCAGGAAATTGAGATCGGCATGGCGGGCGAGGAGCGGCGCGATGTCGTATTCGCCGGCGGTGTAGAAACCGCCGCTCTTCCCGGCGACTTCCTGGCGAAGGAGGCGGTAGCAGCCGACCACGGCCTGCGGCGGCAGATCGTCCTCGCCGGCGCCTTCCGGCATGAGCGAGTGGTCGACCACGAGCAGGTGATCGCAAATCTCGTCGAAGCGGTCGAAGTCGCGCTTGCGCGCGCGCGTCTCGGCATCGGGCTTTGCCGACATCTCCTCGTAGAAGACGCGGTAGCGGACCGCTTGCGCGGCGTCGATTTCGCAGGCCGAGCGGGCGAGGCGCACTTCGAGCGCCCCCTTGCGGCCGAAGCTGGCGGTGAGTGCGGCCGCGCCGGCCGGCCCGGCGTGCCGGTCCGTCTTTATCGATGTCATACCTTCGGAACCCGAACCCATTTCCGCACCCGGACCGGCATGCCTCACCCGCGGCACACCGGCGGGCGACACAAGACTTCCCCCAGCCCTGAAGCCTTCTTTCGGCCTCGCAGAGCGCCGAATGGCCATTCGCGCCTATCCTTTCATCATCGCCGCCCTCTGCCAAGACAAGCCGGGCCGGAGCGCTACTTGTGGCAGGATGCTGCGACAAATGCGCGACAGTGAGCGGGCGGCGCCAAGCCCTTGGCCGCATTTGGATATTCAGGTGCGCCGTATCAAGCGGGGTCCGCCGGCGCAGGCCCCGGCCGGACATAGCCCACAAGGAGGATAAGCAGGATGGCGGGGACGCCCATTGCCGCGGTGGTGATGAAGAAGGGGATGTAGCCCGCGGTCTCGGCCGTCAGATGCGGCGCCATGGCGGCCAGCGGCTCGACGAGGGAGGGCGTTGCCGAGAAGCCGTCCACCATGCTGCCCGACAATCCGCCGATGAGCTTGCCCGGCAGCGCGAAGGCCGAACTGAAGAGCGCGTATTGCGTGGCCGCGAATTCGTGGTTCACGAGGCTCGACATATAGGCGATGAGGCAGGTGCCCGCGAAGCCGCCCGAGAAATTCTCGATGGAGATGGTGACGGCGAGCGCGACCGGGTCGGCGCCCTGAAAGGCGAGCCAGACAAAGATGAGGTTCGTGCCCGTGGCGGCGATGGCGCCGAGGAGAAGCGAGGGCAGGACGCCGAGGCGCGCGGCGACGATGCCGCCGATCAGCGCGCCCGCGATCGTCATCCAGATGCCGTAGAGCTTGACGATGGTGGCGATGGTCGAGAGTTCGAAGCCGAGATCGATGTAGAGCGGGTTCGCCATGACGCCCATGACGAAATCGGGCACGCGGTAGAGACCGATGAGCGCCAGCAGGACGAGCGACCACCAGCCGTAGCGATTGAAGAAATCCACGAAAGGCGCGACGACGGCGCGGTAGAGGAAGCCGGCGCTGCGCGCCATGCGGCCATCGGCGTGCAAGCGATGCACGAAGCGGGCGACGGTTTCCTCGCCGATGGCGGGCGCTTCCGTCTCCGCAACGCGCGGCGCGAGAAGCGCCGAGAGAATGCCCACCCCCATGAGCAGCGCCATGGCGAGATAGGCGGCGTGCCACGAGACGCCTTCGGCGATGTAGAGCGCGCCGGCGCCAGACGCGATCAAGGCGATGCGGTAGCCGAGCTGATAAACGGCGGCGAGCGCGCCCTGCTTTTCGTCCGATGCCGCCTCGATGCGCCAGGCATCGATGGAGATGTCCTGCGTCGCCGAGGCAAAGGCGAGAACGAGGGCGAAGACGACGACCGGCATCAGCGCCTGCGCCGGATCGGAGAAGGAAAGGCCGGCAAGGGCGGCGGCGGCAACGAGCTGGGCGAGCAGCATCCAGGCACGGCGCTTGCCGAGCAGGCGGTTCAGCACCGGCAGATGCAGATGGTCGATGACGGGCGCCCAGAGGAACTTGATCGTGTAGGCGAGGCCGACATAGGACATGAGGCCGATATCGGTGCGGGAGATGCCCGCCTCGCGCAGCCA
>JACIYQ010000364.1 GCA_014359855.1 Parvibaculum sp. | reverse complement strand
CTTGCGGCCCTTTCGGAAATCTGGGGCGACATGCAGATGGCGGCGGGCGCGACCGAGCGGCTGATGGAGCTTCTCGATGTCGAGCCGGCAATCGCTGCGCCTGCGCGGCCCATCCCCATCGAAACGCCGCGCGGCGAAATCTCCTTCGAGAATGTGACCTTTTCATATCCGTCGCGTCCGGGTGTTTCCGCCCTGCACGATTATTCGCTCACAGTCTCGCCCGGCGAAACGGTGGCGCTGGTCGGCCCTTCGGGCGCCGGCAAGAGCACGGTCTTCCAGCTATTGCTGCGCTTCTACGACCCGCAACAGGGCCGCATCCGGCTCGACGGTGTCGATCTCACCGACGCGGATCCGAAAGTGCTGCGCAGCCATCTGGCGCTCGTGCCGCAGGAAACGGTCGTCTTCGGTACGACGGTCACCGAGAACATCCGCTACGGGCGGCCCGAGGCGACGTTCGAAGAAGTGCGTGCGGCGGCCGCTGCCGCGCGGATCGACGACTTCATCATGCGCCTGCCGCAAGGCTACGAAACCGAAGTCGGCGAGCGCGGCGTGATGCTTTCGGGCGGGCAGCGTCAGCGCATCGCGATTGCGCGGGCGATCCTCCGCGACGCGCCGGTCCTCCTGCTCGACGAGGCGACGAGCGCGCTCGATGCGGAAAGCGAAAAGCTCGTGCAGCAGGCCCTTGAAGGTCTGATGCAGAACCGCACGACGCTCGTCATCGCGCACCGGCTTGCGACAGTGCTCAAGGCGGACCGCATCGTGGTGATGGACGAGGGCCGCGTCGTCGCCTCCGGCACACATGAGGAACTCGTGAAGCAGGGCGGACTTTATGCCCGCCTCGCGCGGCTGCAATTCGCGGCCGGACAGGATTTCGAAATTGCCGCCGGCGAACGTTCCGCCAATATCGGTGGCTGATAGCACAAAGAAGGGGAGAGCATGTCCAGGGGTTGGCGTATCGCGGGCTATATTGCCCTTGCCGTTGTCGTGGTCGTCAGTGTTCTCACCTGGCGCTTTCTATCGGCGGCTGGCTATTTCACCGGCATTCGTCAGGAGATCGCGGCCGATTGCCGTGCCATTCCCGCCGTTCCGGGGCCTGAGGACATTGCAATCGACCATGAGCGCAAGCTTGCCTATGTCTCGGCTTACGATCACCGCGCGGTCATGTCGGGCGCGCCGGGATCGGACGCCGTGCGCGGGGGCCTCTACACGATCGACCTTTCGGCACCCGAAGCCGACTGGGCCCTGTCTCCCGTTACCCCTGCCACGCCCGAGGATTTCCGGCCGCATGGCATCAGCCTTCATATCGATGAAGACGGAGCGCGCAGGCTTTTCGTCGTCAGTCATCCCGCCAAGGGGGGCGACAGGGTCGAGATTTTCGGTATCGCGGCGGACGGTACGCTCTCGCATGAGGAGAGTGTCGAAAGCTCGCTTTTCGTTTCGCTGAACGATGTGGTGGCGGTTGGCCCGCGCAGCTTCTACGCAACGAACGACCACACGACGAAGAGCGGCCTTGTGCGCACGCTTTCCGACGGGCTGCTGCTGCGGAACTCCAATGTCGTCTATTTCGACGGCAGCGAAGCCTCGGTTGTCGCGGACACGCTGCTCTATCCGAATGGCATCAACGTGAGCCCGGATGGGCAGACGGTCTACGTTGCCTCCACGCTCGGCATGAGCATGTATGTCTATGAGCGCGATGCCGAAACGGGCGCTCTTGCGGGTGCCGACCACGTTCGTCTCGGCACCGGCGTCGACAATATCGACGTGCAGCCGGATGGGACGCTGCTCATCGGCGCGCACCCAAAGGTTCTCGATTTCGTTTCTCACGCCTCCGACCCGGCGGAGCTGTCACCGAGCCAGGTCGTCAGGATCGAGCCCTCGCAGAAGAAGGCAGGGACGATTTATCTCAATCTCGGCGAGGAAATTTCAGGCATCAGCGTTGCCGCCGGCTATGGGGACAATATGCTGCTCGGACAGGTATTCGAGCCGCGCGTTCTTGTCTGCACGCAGTCGGAAGAGCTGCGCGCCTGGTGATCAGCGCTCCGTCAGCTTGAATTCGATGCGGCGGTTGCGCCGGTTGGCTGCTTCGCTGCGTTCCTGTTCGAGCGGATGAAACTGGCCGAAGCCGGCGGCGACCAGCCGGTTCTCGGGAACGCCCTTTTCGGTGAGGTAGTTCACGACAGCGATCGCGCGGGCGCTGGAGAGATACCAGTTCGAAGGGAATTGCGGCGTCGCGATCGGGTTCGCGTCTGTGTGCCCGTCGACGCGCAGCACCCAGGGGATATCGTCCGGAATTTCAGCCGCTATCTCCCGGATCGCCTGAGCGATCTTGTCGAGCTGCTGCTTGCCTGAGGGATTGATATCGGCGGAGCCCGAGGCAAAGAAGATCTCGGACTGCATGGCGAAGCGGTCGCCGACGATCTCGATATCCTGCCGGTCGCCGAGGATGGCGCGCAGGCGGCCGAAAAATTCGGACCTGTATTTCGCGAGCTCCTGGACCTTCTGCGCAAGCGCCGCATTGAGACGGCGTCCGAGGTTGGCGATCTGCGCCTGCTGTTCCCGGTCCTTCAGTTCGGCTGCGTCGAGCGCGGCCGATAGCGTTGCCAACTGACGGCGCAATGCGGCGATCTGCTGGTTCAGGAGTTCCACCTGGGCGAGGGCCTCATTCGAAACCTGCTTTTCGTCGGCGAGCGCGCTTTCGAGTTCGGCAACGCGCGAGCCGGCGCCCGCACCTTCCTCGGCGAGCGCTGCGAGGCGGTCGCGTTCGGCCGTCGCGGAGGAAAGAGAATCCTGGAGCGACAGGATCGTCACCTGCAAGTCGGCCTTTTCCTGCCGTTCGAGCGCAAGCTGGTTCACGAGTTCGGCGATCTGGTTCCTGAGGTTTTCGAGGGCGGAATCCTTGTTACTCACAAGCTGGCTCAGGAAAAACTGCGTGATCATGAAAATCGTGAGCAGGAAGATCAGCACCAGCAGCAGGCTCGACATCGCGTCGACGAAACCCGGCCAGTAATCCCCGGTTGGCGCGCGGCCTCTTATGCGTCTGCTGACGAGTGCCATGACGCGTCAGCCCCGCGGGCCGAGACGATGGGCCAGTTCTTCAAGCACCGGCTGCAGCGCCCGCTGGTTCTCGGCCATCTGCACCAGCAATTGCCGCTCGGCCTG
>JACIYQ010000363.1 GCA_014359855.1 Parvibaculum sp. | reverse complement strand
CAGATCATGACGTTGGAGTCCTTCCCCAACGACCACAGCATCGCGATATTCTCGATCCGGTTGAACGCTTCGCGGAAGATGAAAATGCTCTGGCTTTCGAGCTGATCGAGACGATCCATGACTGCCTTCCTGCCCGGCAACGCGTCGCGCCGCCGTCACAAACCACATGAAAAAACAGAGGTTAAACATCAAACCCCGTTGTGGTCTGTGATTTAATCGCCCGTGCGAGGCATTGCAAGTGCGAATTGGGCCGGAAAGATGATGCATTCAGCCAGTTCGGCGAGAAAATTCTATCGCCCTGTCTTTCGCGCCACCGGCTGGCCGCAACGCGCAGCGGGAACCTGCCGGTCGGCCGTGCGCCGGACGGGACGCGACCGCGCAACCGCCGGCATGACGCGGCCGCTCCGGCTTATAGCCTTCCCTTCGAGCTTGCGCATCAGCGCCTCGATGCGCTCCTTTATTTCGCGCTCGCTGCGAGCCTCTTCCATTTCCCGCTGGTTCCGGCGGCTGCTGGCAATCAGCGCGGTGAGCATCACAAACAGGAGGACCAGGCCTCCAATCGTAACCTGTGTCTCCAATGACATATTGCCGAGGAGTTCAGCAACCGGCATGTCGTTCCCCATCAAAATCATCCAGCGCGGTCCTCGCGCCCCCAAGGCCGGACTCTATGCAGATTTCGGGCCTCCGCCAGTGTATTGGCGCATCAAAGGGCAAGGAATGAGGGGCCAGAGAAAGGACGATTACTTCGCAGGCAATTGGCAACAATTTGGGCAACCGCCTTCGAAATTTAGCGGGTGAGGAGCGGCTTTCGCCAGGCGGCATGCTTGTGTATGTAGGCCCCACGATTGACGCCGACAGAACGACGGGACAGACGCAAATGGACGACGCCATCGACAGCCTGATTGCCGGATACCGCGCCTTCCGCAAAGGCCAGTACCGCCAGAATGAGGAACGATATCAAGCACTTGCGGCAAGACGCCAGCAACCCAAGGCACTCGTGATCGCCTGTTGCGACAGCCGCACGGACCCGGCGATGGTGTTCCAGTCGGACCCCGGCGAGCTCTTTGTGGTGCGCAACGTAGCCAACCTGGTGCCCCCCTATGAGCCGGACAGCCATTATCATGGCACCAGCGCGGCGCTGGAATTCGGCGTCAAGTCATTGGGAATCAAGGACGTTATCGTGATGGGCCATGCCGGATGCGGCGGCATCGAGGCGCTCCATGACGGCGCCAAGGGTACCCCGCCGCCGGGCGACTTCGTGCCGAACTGGATCTCGCTCGCGAGCGACGTCGCCAGCCAAGTCATTGAAAAACATGGCGATCTCGACCGTCCGGTGACGCTGCGCCTGATGGAACAGCAGGCCGTCGTCGCCTCGCTCGACCGGCTGCGCACCTTCCCCTTCATCGCCGAGCGCGAGCGGAAGGGCGAATTGCGGCTTCACGGCTGGTTTTACGGCATCGGCACCGGAATCCTGTCGGTTTACGATGCCGGTACGGAGCGGTTTGTCGACGTGATCGAGTAAAAGTCAGACGTGACTGTCACAATTCGTGCGCCCGGTTTTCCGCCATCGTTTCGGAACCGGATTTCACTGTCATCGTAATGCAATGAAAACGTCACAAATCGCGGCGATATCCCCGCCTGGGGGATAACCCGATCCGGCCGTCGAAAATGCAGATATCAGGAGCAGTTCGCAGGCACCTCGCCGCGCACATAGTCGCGGAAGACCCAGCCGCTCGTCCCGTCCTGGCGCGTCACTTCACGCCAGTAATTCGTGTTGTCCTGACCGAAAAGCCCGATCCGCTCGCACGCCTCGAGCACGCCCACGACCTTGCCCGAGTTGTCCGGCCTGGAGCGGATATAGACGCTGCCGGCCGCAAAATGCGGATCGGCGAAGCGCGCGGCCTCCGTTTCGGGAGCGGCGGCGGGCGCCGGGTTCGCGGCTGCAACGGATACTCCGGACACGGATCGATTTTCAGCCGCTGCAGCCGCGTCCCGCGGCGATGAGAATTGGGCGGAGCGGCGTTCTGCAACGAGCGATGTTTCGGATTCCTGCGTGAAGGACGCCTGCTGCATGGTGGCGGGCGCCTCGGCGCGCGGTGTGCGGGAAACCATTTCCGTCAGCAAGGGAGCGCTGCTGTCTGCCTGCGCGGAGGGAAGAAGCACATTGCCTGCGGTGGGTGTCTTCACGGCGCGCGGCGCAGAAGCCGCTGCAAGAGCGGCCTTTTCCGCTTCGAAAGATGCGACGGCGACCTCGCCGGGCGGCGGCCCCAAATCGATGACGAGCAGCGCCGCGAGCGCGAGACCGAGCACCGCCCCGCCCGCAACCCAGGCGATCCGCCTGTACGAAACCATGGTCCAGGGAAGTTCGGGTTCGGAGTAATCGACCTGCCAGATCGTCTCATTCACTTCCTTGCCGAGACGCGATAGCGGTCGTTCGACATCGACTTCGAGATATTTCGCATAGGCGCGCGTGAAGCCGACCGTCTGCGGCAGCGCCGGCAGAAGCTCGAACCGGGCGGACTCGATCGCCTGCAGATAGACGGGCCTGATGCGGATCGCATCCGCAATATCCTTCAGCGTCAGCCCCGCCGCCTGACGGGCCTCGCGAAGCGTCTGGCCGATTTCCTCTTTATGCCCTGTCATCCGGTTCCCGCCGTTCCGGCATTCGCAAGGGAGGCTAGCCCGGTAGCATTAACAAGAGTGTACGATTTTGTCTCGTTTCGCTTGATACACACGGAATTTGACGCCGATATGTCGTCTTTCGCCCTGCTCCGCCAGCGCGTCTGGAGGGCTTGGCTCCTTGTGGCGCAACATATAGATGAAAGGCCGGGACATGGCGGACAACGGGGGCGCAGAGACATGACGGCGGAAGACTTCTTGCTGGGGCTGCTGATCTTCGCCGCCTCCATTCTCTATTCATCGGTCGGCCATGCCGGTGCGTCGGGTTACCTCGCGGCCATGGCGCTCTTCGGCCTCGCGCCGGAGGCGATGCGGCCGACGGCGCTCGGGTTGAACATCATCGTCGCCTCGATTGCCGTCTATCGCTACAGCCGCGCCGGACAGAACGACCTGAAGCTTCTCCTGCCCTTCGCCGCCGCCTCGATACCGGCAGCATTCATCGGCGGCTCGATCGACATTCCACCCGCTTACTATCGTCCGCTCGTGGGCATCGTGCTCATCTTCTCCGCCGCGCAGATGGCGCGCACGGCACGGCAGGCGGCAGCGGTCGACGCGACGGCGCACCGCCCGCCGCTTCCCGCCTCCATAGCGGCGGGAGGCGCGCTCGGCCTGCTGGCCGGGCTCACCGGGACGGGCGGCGGCATCTTCCTGAGCCCGCTTCTCCTCTTCATGCGATGGGCGCCGACAAGACATGCGTCGGGTATCGCGGCGACCTTCATCCTGCTGAATTCGATTTCGGGTCTCGCCGGGACGAGCTTCTCCACCGCAATGCTTCCCGCCGCGCTGCCGATATGGGGTGTGGCCGTTCTCGCCGGCGGCCTCATCGGCACGCAACTCGGCACGCGCATGCTCCCCGTGCCCGGCATCCGCTATGCGCTTGCCGCCGTGCTCGTCGTCGCGGGCGCGAAGATGATCTTCACGTGAGGGCGTGAGGGATCAGCCGGGCGGATTGGACGGCATCTGTCCTCCGCTCGAAACGTCACATCTTCATGCGCATCCGGCCGAGGAAATCGGCCTTGCCGAGTTTCACGCCGCGTGCGCGCAGGATGTCGTAGGCGGTCGTCGCGTGGAAATAGAAGTTCGGGAACGCGAAGGAGAGCAGGAAGTTCTCCGCCGTGAAGGGAAGCTGGCGCTCGCCGAGATGGAAGATCACGTCCTTGCCCTCGCGGTCGTTGAGCGCGTCCGGCGTCACCTTTTCGAGGCCCGCCCGCGCGTCGTCGACGAGCTTCAGCAGGCTCGCGTAATCATGCGTGCCAGGATCCTTGGGCGGATAGCAGGCGCCGCCCTGAACGCCTTCGACCGCGCCCAGCGAGTGCTGCGCAATGGACGCGATCTGGAAGCTGAAGGGCAGCATGTCATCGACGATGCGCGCCTGGACGATCTCGTCCGGGGCGATGCCCTGCTCCTCGCAGAAGGCGGCGCCCTTTTTCAGGAAGCCGGAGACGGCGCCGAGCGTCTGCAGATAGTTCGGGACGGTGAGATCGTAGAGCGAGAGCGACATGGGGCGTTTCCTTCGGGTGCGGCGCATTTTCGCGCGCGATGTTGAGATGGCGGGATGCTGACGCGGCTGGCGGGAAAACTCAACAGAAGAAAAATGAAGTGAAGAGGCGGACGACCGGCATGAATCGATGGTCATTCCGGCCGAATGCTTCGTTTCAACTATAGATGGAGTCTTGCGAAGAAGCCCCCCACCCGAACCGCTACGCGGATCGACCTCCCCGCAAGGGGGAGGTGTTGAAGAGAGGAACGTCGTCCGGTTGGATACCGACAGCGCAAAAAAGGTGGTGAGCCCTGATGGGATCGAACCATCGACCTACTGATTAAAAGTCAGCCGCTCTACCGCTGAGCTAAGGGCCCGCCTGGAAGGCGCGGGAATCCGCGCGCCTTTCGCTGAGGTGGGCGGAACTTAAGGGGCACGTCCCACGGGGTCAACAGGGGGATTGGGTTTCGGGCAAGGCTTTGTGAGGATTGGGAATTTGGGAAATGTGAGCCCGAGCGATGTCTGATGGGGTGTTCCAAAAAACAGGTGTCACCCCGGGATTTATTCCCGGGGCCCATTGACGGCTGCGGCAAGTGGCGAGGCGAGTGGGTCCCGGCAACGAGTGCCGGGATGACACTGAACTTTGAATGAACGCCCTGCCCTACACCGGCTCGATGTCGCCGGCGGCCTGGTCGCGCTTGAAGGCGGCGCGGAAGGCTTCGAAGCGGCCCTCGGCGATGGCGGCGCGCATGCCGGCCATCAGGGTCTGGTAGTAGTGGACGTTGATCCAGCTCACCAGCATGGAGCCCAGCATCTCTTCCGACTTGATGAGGTGGTGGAGATAGGCGCGCGAGTAGTCGCGCGCGGCGGGACAATCGCTTGTCCCGTCGAGCGGACGCGGGTCGGCCGCGTGGCGCGCATTCTTGAGGTTCACCTTTCCGCGCCGCGTGAAGGCAAGGCCGTGGCGGCCGTTCCGCGTCGGCATCACGCAATCGAACATGTCGATGCCGAGCGCGACGGATTCCACCAGATCGTCCGGCGTGCCGACGCCCATGAGATAGCGCGGACGGTCGTCCGGCAGCGCGGGCGTCGTGAAATCGAGGACGCGGAGCATTTCCGCCTGCCCCTCGCCGACCGCGAGGCCGCCGACCGCATAGCCGTCGAAGCCGATATCGCGGAGGCCCGCCGCCGACGCCTGGCGGAGCGGCTCATAGGTGCTGCCCTGCACGATGCCGAAAAGCGCCATGCCTTCCTTGCGGTGCGGCTGGCGCTCGAAGGCATCCTTCGAGCGGCGCGCCCAGCGCAGCGACAGTTCCATCGAGACGCGCGCTTCCTCTTCCGTCGCCGGAAAGGGCGTGCATTCGTCGAGCTGCATCTGGATGTCGGAGCCGAGCAGGCACTGGATCTCGATCGAGCGCTCGGGCGAGAGCATGTGGCGCGAGCCGTCGATATGCGACTGGAAGGAGACGCCCTCCTCCGTCATCTTGCGGAGTTTGGAGAGCGACATGACCTGAAAGCCGCCGCTGTCGGTCAATATCGGATGCGGCCAGTTCATGAAGCTGTGCAGGCCGCCGAGAGCAGCGATCTCCTCCGCGCCGGGGCGGAGCATGAGATGATAGGTGTTGCCGAGCACGATGCCGGCGCCCGTCGAGCGGACCTGCTCGGGGTAGAGCGCCTTGACGGTCGCCGCCGTGCCGACCGGCATGAAGGCGGGGGTGCGGATTTCGCCGCGCGGCGTCGAGATGGCGCCGGTGCGCGCGCGGCCGTCCGTCGCCTTGAGCGAGAAGGTGAAGGCGCTCACTTTGCGCTCCCGTAAATCAGGCCCCTGTAAATCAAGGTGGCGTCGCCATAGGAATAAAAGCGGTACTTCCGCTCAACCGCATGGGCATAGGCGCGCTTCATTTCATCCGTCGAGCGGAGCGCGGAGACGAGCATGAACAGCGTCGAACGCGGCAGGTGGAAATTGGTCATCAGAATGTCCACGGCCCGGAAGCGGTAACCCGGCGTGATGAAGATGGAGGTTTCTTTCGCAAAGGGATGTACCACACCTTGCGCGTCCGCCGCACTTTCGAGAAGGCGCAGGCTCGTGGTGCCGACGGCGACGATGCGCCCGCCCGACGCGCGCGCCGCATTGATGGCCGCGGCTTCGGTGTCCGATATCTCGCCCCACTCGGCATGCATCCTGTGGGCATCCGTGTCCTCCGCCGTGACGGGAAGGAAGGTGCCCGCGCCGACATGGAGCGTGAGGCGGACGGTGCGCACGCCGCGCGCATCGAGCGCCGCCATCAGCTCCGGCGTGAAATGGAGGCCGGCCGTGGGCGCGGCGACGGCGCCGGGCTCGGCGGCGTAGAGCGTCTGATAATCGGCAAGGTCGGCCTCGTCCGTCGCGCGCTTGCGGGCGATATAGGGCGGCAGCGGCATTTCGCCCGCATGCGCGATGGCGGCATCGAGCGCGGGACCGGAGAGCGAGAAGCGCAAGCCCGCCTCGCCTCCCTCGGCCTTCTCCACGACGGTGGCGGAAAGACCGCCCGCAAAGGAGACGGTTTCGCCGGGGGCGAGCTTCTTCGCGGGACGGAGAAAGGCGCGCCATTCGGAGGCGCTTACGCGGCGATGGAGCATGACCTCGATTTTCGCGGTGGCCTCGCCCCGCGTCCGCGTGCCGAAGAGCCGCGCGGGGATCACCTTCGTGTCGTTGAAGACGAGAAGGTCGCCGGGTTCGAGAAAGGACGGGAGATCGCGGACGGTGCGGCCGGCGAGCGCGTTTTCATCCGGACCGATGACGAGCAGGCGCGCCGCATCGCGCGGCCGCGCGGGCCGGAGCGCGATCAGCTCCTCCGGCAGCTCGAAATCGAATTCGGAAACGCGCATGGTTTTGCGCTTACCCCTAATAAACGTCATGACCCGCTTCATGCGGGTCATCCACGTCTTTCTTCCGGATTTACCGCCAAGACGTGGATGGCCCGGACAAGCCGGGCCATGACGCTTTGGTGGTTCTAAATCCTGTCCTACGCCGCATCCGCCGCGACGCGCATCGAGACGATGCGGTCGGGTTCGCGCACGGGTTCGCCGCGCTTCAGCTTGTCGACAGCTTCCATGCCGGAGACGACCTTGCCCCAGACCGTGTATTGGCGGTCGAGGAAGGTGGCGTCGCCGAAGACGATGAAGAACTGGCAGTCGGCGCTGTTCGGGTCCTGCGTGCGGGCCATGGAGCAGACGCCGCGCATATGGGGCTCGGCGGAGAACTCGGCCGGGAGCTTCTTGCCCGAACCGCCAGAGCCGGTGCCCGTCGGATCGCCGCCCTGCGCCATGAAGCCGTCGATGACGCGGTGGAAGGCGACGCCGTCATAAAAGCCTTCGCGGGCGAGTTCCTTGATCCGCGCGACGTGGCGAGGCGCGAGATCGGGACGCATCTCGATCACGACCTTCCCGTGGGGAATTTCCATGATCAGCGTGTTTTCGGGGTCGTTGATATCGGTCATGTGTCTCTCGATTTCGTTTTACTGTTTGGCGTCCGCCGCGACCTGCATCTTCACGATCTTGTCGGGATTGGAAGGCGGCTCGCCCGGCGCGATGTTGTCGACATATTCCATGCCTTCGACGACGCGGCCGAACAGCGTGTACTCACCGTCGAGAAAGCTCGCATCGTCGAAGACGATGAAGAACTGGCTGTTGGCGCTGTTGGGGCTGGAGGAGCGGGCCATGCCGAGCGCGCCGCGCGTGAAGCTTTCCTTGTTCGTGAACTCGGCGCGGAGATCGTCCTTGAAGGAACCGCCCATGCCGGTGGCCGTCGGGTCGCCCGATTGCGCCATGAAGCCGGGGATCACGCGATGAAAGAGAAGGCCGTCATAGAAGCCTTCGCGCGAGAGCTCCTTGATGCGCCGGGCATGCTCCGGCGCGATTTCCGGCAGCAACTCGATGACGACGCGGCCATCCTTGAGATCGAGATAGATCGTGTTTTCCGGGTCGAGCGCGAAGGCCTTTCCCGCAAGCCCCACCAGGGCAAAAAGGGCGACGAGTGCCGCCGTCAGTCCACGCATGAGATACTCCTGTCAGATGCGGCCCTCGCGCCGCTTACTTCCTTTGGGCCTTCACGGCCGCCAGAACCTTCGCCTTCACCGAAGACGGCACGAAGGGCGCGATGTCGCCGCCCATGGACGCGATCTGGCGCACCAGCGTCGAGGAGATGAACTGCGTTTCCGGCGAGGCGGCGAGAAAGACCGTCTCGACATGCGGGTTCATGACGCGGTTCATGCCGACCATCTGGGTCTCGTACTCGAAATCGACCGCGCCGCGCAATCCGCGGATGATGACGGTGGCGCCATGCTCGTCCGCCGCATCGACAACGAGGCCGGAGAAGGAGGCGGTCGAGATTTTCGAGCCGACTTCCCTGGCGATGGGGCCTGCCTCCGCCTCGATGAGCGCGAAACGCTCCTCGAGCGAGATGAGCGGCGTCTTGGTGGCGTTGACGCCGATCGCGATCACGAGATGATCGACGAGCTTCAGGCTCCGCCGGATCACATCGAGATGTCCGTTCGTCATCGGGTCGAAAGTGCCGGGATAAAGACCGACGCGCGCCATGCCCTCTCCTATTCTTCTTCCGAGCCGTTCTCGCCCGTTTCCTCGACACGCGAGACGGATACGACACGCTCGCCGGGATCGGTTCGGAAAATGGTGACGCCCTGCGTGCCGCGCGCCTGGATCGAAATATCGTGGACCGGCACGCGGATGAGCTGCCCGGCATCCGTGACCAGCATGATCTGGTCGTCGTCCTCCACGGGGAAGGAGGCGATGAGTTTGCCGTTTCGCTCCGTAATGTCCATGGCGATGACGCCCTTGCCGCCGCGGCCCTTCGCCGGATAGCGGTAGGAAGAGGAACGCCGCCCATAGCCGCGCTCGGTGACGGCGAGCACGAACTGCTCCCGCGCGCCGAGTTCGGCATAGCGTTCGGGGCTGAGCGTCAGCTCCTCGGAGGGTGCATCGTCCGCGTCCTCGTCGTCGGTCTTGGCGGGGCCATCCTCGCCCGCCGCCTCGCCCAGCATGGCGCGGCGCATGGCGGCGGCCTGCTTGAGATAGGCTTCGCGCTCGGCGGAGGTCACGCCGACATGGCGCAGGATCGTCATGCCGATCACCTCGTCGCCCTCGTCGAGCTTGATGCCGCGCACGCCGGTGGAGGTGCGGCCCGCGAAAACGCGCACATCGGCGACGGCAAAGCGCGCGGAGCGCCCGCCGGCGGCGGTCAGCAATACGTCGTCATCCTCGGTGCATATCTGGACGCCGACGATGCTGTCGCCGGCATCGTCGAGCTTCATCGCGATCTTGCCGTTGCGGTTGATCTGGACGAAGTCCGAAAGCTTGTTCCGCCGGACGCCGCCGCTCTTCGTCGCGAACATGACGTGCAGGCTGTCCCAGCTCGCCTCGTCCTCGGGCATCGGCATGACGGTGGTGATGTATTCGCCCTGGTCGAGCGGCAGGATGTTGATCATCGCCTTGCCGCGCGCCTGGGGCGTCGATTGCGGCAGGCGCCAGACCTTGAGCTTGTAGACCATGCCCGTGGAGGAGAAGAAGAGCATGGGCGTGTGCG
>JACIYQ010000362.1 GCA_014359855.1 Parvibaculum sp. | reverse complement strand
GGGTTTTGAAAACGGCCCGGCTTTCTGAATTCGGAGCCGATCAGGACATCCGGGTGATCCAGTAAACTCAATTTCGCGGTTCCGAGTCCCGAGTGCTGGCGAACAGGCGTTTCGCTCGCAAAATCAAAAGCTTGAACCAACTCGGAAAAATTTAAACCGGACAGTAGTGGGTCAAGCCCGGCAATGACAGGTTGGTTTAAAGCATCAACCATTCAGTTTCTGCCACCGCAGCACCCTTCATGCAAAACGCCGGGCTCAAGGGCCCGGCGCTGAAACTCCTGTTTTGGCGTCGCCGCCCTCAGGCGGCGCGAGAGGAAAGTTTTTCGATTTCCTCCTTCAACCTCAATTTTTGTTTCTTGAGTTCAGCGATGCGAAGATCGTCGCTGCCGGGGTGATGTGTCTGGTGGTCGATCTCCTGTTCGAGAGCCTTATGTCGATCACGAAGCTCGGCAATGTGAGACTCCAAAGCCATCTCATTCCGTCCTTTCGTTAAGCCAGAGACGACAGAATTGTGACTCCTTTTCGGGTCCGTGTCGAACGTCCTCTCGCAAAAACGGGCAGTTCCGTGTAAGTCTCTGGCATTATGACCAGAACGCCCGGTAACAGTTTCCGGAAGTCCCGCGACGGGACCGCGCCGCGCCTGATCGTCGGAATCTCCGGCGCGTCCGGCGTCGCCTATGGCGTGCGCGTGCTGGAACTGCTGAAGGCGGCGGGCGTCGAGACGCATCTCGTGATCACGAAGGCGGCCGAGATGACGCTCGGCTACGAGACGGGACTGAAGGCGAAGGATGTCGAGAAGCTCGCCCATACGCGCTACCGGGTGGACGACATCGGCGCGGGGATCGCAAGCGGCTCCTTCAAGACGATGGGCATGATCGTCGCGCCCTGCTCCATCCGCACCATGTCGGAAATCGCGACGGGCGTGACCTCCTCGCTCATGACGCGGGCGGCCGACGTGGTGCTGAAGGAACGCCGCCGCCTCGTGCTGATGGTGCGCGAGACGCCGCTTCACACGGGCCATCTGCGCACGATGACGCAGCTTTCCGAAATGGGCGCGGTGATCGCCCCGCCCGTGCCCGGCCTCTATACGAAGCCCGCCAGCGTCGACGAACTCGTGACGCAGACGGCGGCGCGCGCGCTCGACCTCTTCGACCTCGACCTCGGCCCGACGAAGCGCTGGGGCGAGGACTTGAAGGACGGCCGCCGCAGCCCGGTCAAAACCCCCGCCGGCGCCGGAAAGCGCCCTGGCGGCAAACCGAAAGCCTGAACGCCTTCCCGCTTGCCGGCCGCGCCGCCGCCGCGTTAAAACCTTTGCCTCGGGGTCGGCGGCGCCCCGCCTTACCGGACACAAGATGACCGAACAGGAAGAACAGGAGCTTCGGCAAACGCTCGCGGGGCTCAAGGAAGAGCATCGCGACCTCGACGACGCGATTTACGCGCTCGAGGCGCTGCCCCTGCCGGACCATCTCCAGATCAAGCGGCTGAAGAAAAAGAAGCTTCAGCTCCGCGACCGCATCCAGGAAATCGACGACATCCTGCTGCCGGACATCATTGCCTGATCTCACTCGCCCTTGCGCTTGGCCTCGTACATGGCGCGGTCGGCGCGGGCGAGCGCATCGTCGGGCCCGTCATCGCCGGTGAAGGCGACGGCGCCGACGGAGATCGACAGGCGGATTTCGCTGCCCCCGTATCGGAGCGGCTGGCGGGCGACGAGATCGGATAGAGAGGACGCTTTCGACTGCGCCGCCACCTCGTCCGTCCGTACAAGGATGAGGCCGAGTTCGTCGCCGCCGAGCCGCCCCACGATATCCGTCTCGCGCACATGGCCGAGCACAAGCTTGGCGAGATGATGAAGCGCGGCGTCGCCCGCGGCGTGGCCATGCGCGTCGTTCACCTGCTTGAAATTGTCGATATCGAAATAGACGAGCCCCGCCGGGTCGCCGTAGCGGCGGCCATAGGCGATGACGCGGCTGAGTTCGCGCACGAAAGCCCGGCGGTTGAGCACGGGGATCAGGGGATCGCGGTCGGCAAGCTGCTCGCTCTCCCGCAGCCGCTCGCGCAGGCCCGACACCTCGCGGCGCAAACTGTCCACCTCGCCCATGAGTTCCATCAGCGCATCGCGCACGCGCGGCGTGAGTTCGGCTTCCGGGATGCCCATGATGCTGGCGCTGTCGCTGACAGCGGCGCTGCCGGAAGAGGCCGCGCCATCCCCTGCCCTGGCGCGCTCGCGCGCCGTGAGCCGGGAAATGCCGCTTATCGGTTTGCCGTCCCCGATCTTCATGAGGCTTTTCCTGTCGCCTTTCCGGCTCCAATTCGCGGGGCCCAAAATGCCACTCTTCGGGCGCGAACGCCATGTGAGCCGGATGACGGCTGCTTCCTATCTTCGCGCGAATCCGGCTTAATCCTTCTGTTGCCATCGGCACCCGGAACAATAACACGATATTTTTATGTTATAGTATTCGAACTTCAAAAGAACGCGTGAAAATAGATGTTGACGAGACATCGCCCCGATCATACCCTACTTAACAGATAGACAAATGTTATCGCAAAAAGCCAAATACGCGCTGAAAGCCATGATCGCACTGGCAACCCAGGAGGAAGGCAACTTGCTTCAGGCAGCCGACATAGCGGAGCGGCAGAATGTGCCCCGGAAGTTTCTCGAGCTGATCCTGCTCGATCTCCGGAAGCACGGCCTTGTCCGCAGCCAGCGCGGCAAGTTCGGCGGTTATGCGCTGGCGAAGCCGGCAGATGCGATCACATTCGGACAGATTATTCGCATTATGGACGGGCCATTGGCGCCAATCCCCTGTGCGAGTCTTACCGGCTACCGGCGTTGTGCCGATTGCCGGGACGAAAAATCCTGTGCCGTCCGCCGGACGATGCGGGAGGTACGCGACGCGGCGGCGGCGATCCTCGACGGGACCACCATCGCCGATGCGCTGGGTGCCGGTGCCCACGAAGCGAGAGCGGCACTCGGCGCTTAGGCTGAAAAAATTTTGAGCTAAAACACTACTAATTTGATCGACAAAAAGTATTGGAGACAATCATGACATTCAGCGACCTGACCCGGCGGTCCGCCTTGCTTCTTGCCGCCCTGACCCTTCTCCTCGCCATGACCTTCGAGGTCCGGGCGGAAACGAAGCTTCTCAACGTCTCCTACGACCCGACGCGCGAGCTCTACAAGGAGTTCAACGCAGCCTTTGCCGAGCACTGGAAGGCGGAAACCGGCGAGACGGTTTCCATCGAGCAGTCGCATGGCGGCTCGGGCAAGCAAGCCCGCGCGGTGATCGACGGGCTGGAAGCCGACGTCGTCACCCTCGCCCTTGAAGCGGACATCGACGCGATCGCCGAAGCCTCGGGGAAACTTCCCGCCGACTGGCGCTCGAAGCTGCCGCATTCGAGCGCGCCCTACACCTCCACCATCGTCTTCCTCGTCCGCAAGGGCAACCCGAAGGGCTTGAGCGACTGGGGCGATCTCGTCAAGGACAGCGTGGAAGTCATTACGCCGAACCCGAAGACCTCGGGCGGCGCCCGCTGGAACTTCCTCGCCGCATGGGGCTGGGCGCTGAAGAAATATGATGGCGACGAAGCGAAGGCGAGTGCGTTCGTCTCCGATCTCTACCGTCACGTGCCGGTGCTCGATACGGGTGCGCGCGGATCGACCACGACTTTCGTCCAGCGCGGCATCGGCGACGTGCTTCTTGCCTGGGAGAACGAGGCTTTCCTCGCGCTCGCGGAACTGGGCCCGGACAAATTCGAAATCGTCGTGCCGTCCATCTCCATCAAGGCCGAACCTCCCGTCGCCGTCGTTGCCGGCAACACGGAACGCCGCGGAACGACAAAAGTCGCGACCGCTTACCTCAAATATCTCTACACGGAAGTTGGGCAGAAACTCGCCGCAAAGCATTTCTATCGTCCGGCGAATCCCGAACTCGTGGAAGCGGAGAACCTCAAGCGTTTTCCGAAGCTCGACCTCGTGACCATCGACGATTTCGGCGGCTGGAAGAAGGCACAGCCTGAATTTTTCGGCGATGGCGGCATCTTCGACCAGATCTACAAGCCGAAATAACACGCTTCTTTTTTTCATCACCTGCAAATTTCGGGGGCGACCCAAATGCGTAACGAAAAATTCAAAACACCCAATACCTTTAACAAGACAGCCCTTTTCCTCAGCACGGCGCTTGCGGGCGCCGTGCTGACCGGGCCGGCCCTTGCCGGGCAACCGGTCGGGACACGCGTCCAGAAGCTTGAGGCGACGATCATCGAGCTCCAGCGCGAACTCGACGCCGTGAAGCAGGACCAGGCAGCAGCGGCGGCGAAGCCCGCAGCGGAACTCCCGGTCATCTTCAAGGGCGGCCCCTCCATCGAGGCGGCAGACAAGAGCTGGTCCTTCAAGGTGCGCGGCCGCATCGAGGCGGACGCCGCCTTCTACAACAACAAGTCCGGACCCATCGACTACAATAGCGGCACGGAATTGCGCCGCGCGCGCCTCGGCGTCGAAGGCAAGGTCTTCACCGACTGGCAGTACCGGCTCGAAGCCGACTTCGCCGACGCTTCGACGGATACGGGCGGCAACGAGATCGACGTGAAGGATGCCTTCATCGCCTATTCGGGTATCAAGAACACGAAAATCACGCTCGGCCAGCACAAGACGCCGAATTCGCTTTCGCAGCTGACAAGTTCGTCCGATCTTCTGCTCACGGAGCGTCCGCTGGCGGTTGAAGCCTTCAATCATCGTGTGACGGCGGGCGGCGACTACAAGCCCGGCGCCTCCATATCCTACGCAGGCCAGAACTACACGCTGACGGGGGGCATCTTCGGCGCTAACTTCGCGCAAACGGGCTTCTCCGGAAACGACGAAAGCTGGGGCCCCGCCGCGCGCGTGACCTTCGCGCCGGTGAACGAGAAGACGGCGGTTCTGCACCTCGGTGCGTCGGGCTACTGGCGCGACACGGGCGGCAACGGCAACGTGCGCTTCCGCTCCGGCCCCGAAGTCTCGACCACGGACGCGAACCGCCTCGTCGACACGGGCAACCTTTCTGCGGAATCGTATTCTTCCGGAGGTCTCGAACTGGCGGGCATTTATGGCCCCCTTTATGCCCAGGCCGAATATCTCGTCGCCTCGGTCGACAGGTCGGGCGGCCTTGCCAATGCCGACTTCGACGGCGGCTACGTGACGCTTTCCTACGCGCTCACGGGCGAGAGCAGGAACTACAAGAACGGCATCTTCTCGCGCGTGAAGCCGGCCAACCCCTTCTCGCTCAAAAGCGGCGGAGCGGGCGCATGGGAAATCGCCGCGCGCTACAGCACCATCAATCTCAACGATGGCGCCGTGCTCGGCGGCGAGGAAGACAACTATGCCGCCAGCGTCAACTGGTACCCGAACGACTATCTGCGCATCGGTGTGGACTATGTGTACTTCGATGCGAATCGCGCCGGCGTGAACAATGAAGGTAGCGCCGTCGTCAGCCGCGTCGGCGTGGTCTGGTAAACCCGGAAACAGGACAAAGGGAGAGCGTCATGACCGTTCCACCATCCTCTGCATGGACGCCGCGCTTCGGCTTCAGGCGTTCTCCTTCGGTCCTGCCGGGCTTCGGCCTCACCATGGGGCTGACGCTCACCTGGCTCTCGCTCATCATCCTGATCCCGCTGGCCGGCGTATCCATCCGGTCGGCCGGGCTGGGCTGGGAGGAATTCGCGATGCTCGCCTGGGATCCGCGCACGGTCGCCGCGCTGAAACTCAGTTTCGGCGCCGCCCTGGCCGCGGCCGCAATCAACACCGTCTTCGGGCTCCTCGTTGCATGGGTGCTCGTGCGCTACGATTTTCCGGGGCGCAAGCTCGTCGATGCCGCCATCGACCTCCCCTTCGCGCTGCCGACAGCCGTGGCGGGCCTCGCGCTAACCGCTCTTTGCGCGCCCAACGGCTGGATCGGTTCGCTGCTCGATCCGCTGGGCATAAAAGTCGCCTACACCCCCGCAGGCGTTGTCATCGCGCTCGTCTTCATCGGTCTTCCTTTCGTCGTGCGCACGGTGCAGCCCGTGCTTGCCGATTTCGATCAGGACCTCGAGGAAGCCGCGGCAACGCTCGGCGCAACCCGTTTGCAGACGATAGCGCGCGTCATCATGCCCGCATTGTTGCCGCCGCTTCTGACCGGCTTTGCACTCGCCTTCGCGCGTGGCGTCGGCGAATACGGCTCGATCATCTTCATTGCCGGCAACATTCCCTACCGCTCGGAAATCGCACCGCTCCTCATCGTCATCCGGCTGGAGGAATACAACTACGCAGGCGCAACCGCCATCGCCGCCGTGATGCTCGTCATCTCTTTCTTCCTTCTTCTTGTCATCAACCTGCTGCAGGGCTGGAACCGCCGCCGGTCCGGCCTGGCCGTGTGAGGTAAGGTCATGACCGACGTTTCTCTCCGCACCCACGCGGCCTTCTCCTCGCCGGTCGGCGAACGCATTCGCACGCGCGCGGCCCTGACGGTGCTTGCACTTGTCTTTCTTGCGCTCGTCCTCATCCTGCCGCTCGCCGCCGTCTTCACGGAGGCGCTGCGCAAGGGCGCAGAACCCTTCTTCGCTGCCCTTGTCGAACCGGATGCGCTCGAAGCGGTGAAACTCACGCTGATCGTCGCCGCCATAGCCGTCCCCGCCAATCTCCTCTTCGGCCTCGTCGCCTCATGGGCCATCGCCAAGTTCGAGTTCAGGGGGAAGTCGTTCCTCGTCACGTTGATCGACCTGCCCTTCTCCGTCTCGCCGGTGATTTCGGGCCTCGTTTACATTCTGCTTTTCGGCGCACAGGGATTTTTCGGACAATGGCTCGCCGCGCACGGCATCCAGATCGTCTTCGCCGTGCCGGGCATCGTTCTTGCGACCATCTTCGTCACGTTTCCCTTTGTCGCGCGTCAGCTTATTCCCTTGATGGAAGCGCAAGGCACAGTCGACGAAGAAGCCGCGCTCTCGCTGGGCGCGACAGGCTTTCAGACCTTTCGCAAGGTGACCCTGCCCAACATCAAATGGGCGCTGCTCTACGGCGTCCTTCTCAGCAACGCGCGCGCCATGGGCGAATTCGGCGCGGTTTCTGTCGTGTCCGGTCATATACGCGGAAAAACCAACACCATGCCGCTTCATGTGGAGATTCTCTATAATGAGTACAATTTCGTTGCCGCCTTTGCGGTTGCCTCTCTCCTGGCTTTCCTCGCCCTCGTCACCCTCGTCCTCAAATCGGCGCTCGAGTGGCGCTACGGTGGTGAGCTTGCCGCGAGCGGGCGGCACTAACGGCATCCACGACGAACCGCGCCACCGCCAGCCCGTCAGGATCGATGTCGAGGAGCTGGGCAAGTCGTTCGGCAGCTTCACCGCGCTGAACGATGTATCGCTGACGGTACGGCCGGGCGAACTGCTCGCGTTGCTCGGGCCCTCCGGGTCCGGCAAGACAACGCTGCTTCGCGCCATTGCCGGCCTGACCGCGACAGAGGAAGGCACGATCCGTTTCGACGGCGAGGACGCGACGGCGCTTGGCTTGCGCGAGCGGCGCGTCGGCTTTGTCTTTCAGCAGTATGCGCTCTTCCGGCATATGACGGTTTTCGACAACGTCGCCTTCGGCCTGCGCGTCCGCCCGCGCGAGGAGCGCCCGAGGGCTGGCGAAATCGCCCGCCGCGTGCGCCGGTTGCTGCAGCTCGTGCAGCTCGAAGGTCTGGAGCATCGTTTCCCGAGTCAGATATCCGGCGGCCAGCGCCAGCGCGTGGCGCTCGCCCGCGCGCTCGCCATCGAGCCGCGCGTATTGCTTCTCGACGAGCCATTCGGCGCGCTCGATGCGAAGGTACGCAAGGAACTTCGCCGCTGGCTGCGCGAACTTCACACGGAGACGGGCCTCACAACCATCTTTGTCACGCATGACCAGGAAGAGGCGCTCGAACTTGCCGACCGCGTTGTGGTGATGCGGGCAGGCAAGATCGAGCAGATCGGCACCCCCGCCGAGATCTACGAGGAGCCGGCGACACCCTTCGTCTGCGAGTTCCTGGGCGGCGCCGCGCGCTTCGAGGTGGAAGCCCGGGAAGGCGAGACCGATGTACTGGGCGGCACTTTCCCGATCGAAAGCGACGCGGGTTATTCGGGGCCTGCAATTGCCTATGTCCGCGCGCATGAGATCGAGATCGTCTCGCGCGAAATGGCGGAGGGTGTGCCTGCCGTCATCCGCACCGTCCGCCCTTTCGGCCCCACCATCACTGTCGAGCTTTCCATCGAGGGCCGCGCCGAACGCATCGAGGCGGATGTGCCGCGCGAGCTTTACGATGGCGGCGAGATCAAGGAGGGCCAGGGCATCTTCATCCGGGCGACCTCGGCACGGATTTTCCCGGCAGGGTGACTCCCCCAGAATTGTAACCAATGTAACAATTGACCGGGAAGAGCCCGGCTAGCCTCCCGTCGAACCCAACGGGAAAAAGCCCATGTCCGCGCAACAATCCGCTGCCAGCAAAGCCCTTGAAGAAGTCCGCCAGCTCGTCGCCGCGGACGACCGCCGCGATTTCGAGTTCGCCGGGCGCGGCTTCATCGCGACACGCAAGAACCCGGTGATCCCGCGCGACACGGGCTGGATCGCTGGCGACCCGCTGACGAGCGTGGAAGCCACGCTCGGCCTATGAGCTCGTGACGGAGAACCTCGGCCACAAGCCGGTCATCTCCATTATCTATTCGCACTCCCATGCCGGCCATTATGCGGGCGCGACGGTGACGATGACGCGGATGGAGCTGCTGCTGACGCTGCTGGCGCGCTTCCCGGTGGCGGGCTTCATCGCCAATGGCGGCATCGAGGTGGAAGGCGACGCCGCGCTCTACGAGGCGCTCACGGGGCTGATCGAGGCCCCGAAGCCGAACTTCAATATTGTGGAGCCGTGAGGGGGGATATCCAACATAGTTTCTCGACTATCATACCGATGAAAATTTAGTTTGTAGGCCGAGGGAACAGAGGCCTCCATGGTTTCAATCGCACCTTTGAAGAGGAGTGAAGAATAGGGAGCGTATTATTAGGTACCGTAGTGGGGAAAACTAGCAGCAACCCCATCCCTCCGTATCCAAGCGGCTGTCTCTTATAAACACGTGACCCCAAATCAGTAATAAGTGCGCGAGCGCGATCTCGTTCGTCGTCATTGCTCCAGATGGAGGAGATATCTGAGAAGGCAAAAGCAGAATCGGATAAAACTTCTCCAACTCGGAAGTCACTTTCTACGTTGTAGGACTTCAACTGCTCGAGCACATATTCAGTTGCCCGCTTAGTAGCATAAAGAGTACTGAGCAAAAATTTAACATTTTGCTCTTTCAGACGGTCGCCATACATTTCCAGAAATCGAACACCGTTTGATGCGATAGACCTGCCTGTAACAGCGACATCGTCGATCACGACCACCGCAGCAATCGTCTTCCCTTTAGCCTTTTCCTCGTCAAGTCGAGAAACAACATGCTCGGGCGAACATATACAAGAAACAGATATTTTGTTTTCTTCAGCAAACAAACTCGCAAAATACTCACCGCTTTTCCCGTTACCATCAAGATACGTAACGAGAATATCCGTCCGCCTATCAGCCAACGCATAACGCACAAAATCAGACAACTGACGACGTAGCTGCGAGTACGCCATCCGAGCACGCTCTCGAAGTTCCGTTTCGTTTATGAAGCGGACGCTTTGCAGGACTTTAAACAGTATTCTTTGCTCCCTAAACCCACTGACCTGCTGATACCAAGCCCGTACTTCATCCGTACTCACATGCCGACCTTGGTAAGTCGGCCACTTTGCAACCAAAGAAGCAAGCTCATCCGATCGAACGAATGCGGCATCTTCTTCTGCCTGAATGGCTGCAGCCAACTCTTCTGAGACCGGATCAGGCTGCACTACCGCCAGCCCACCTTCTCTCAACCACCGTTCGAATATGGGCAATCGAAAACTGAACGCACCATCTTCTTCCTCCAGTACTCCACGTCGAGCAAACTCGTGCAATATTGAAGAAATCTCGCCATCGGTTAAAAGCGAGGTTCCCTTACTGTCTGCGATGTTATCAACAGATAAGTCTTGTCCTTTACGCGAAGATCGCGCCATAGCAGCTAAGACTTTCCTTCGGCGAAGAACATCAGGCTCACGCTCAACTGATGGCTTGAAAATTCCATCCTGCCAAAGATGGGCAAAGGAATTTGCATCAAGAGACTCTAGCTCGACCTCCAGTGCCGCCTTAACCTCTTCAGAAGTAACGTCTGCATCTCTTGCTTTTACCGCCTCTCTCAAAATGCGACCGCATACCAAATTTGCAAAAAAGGGATTGCCATTCGTTTCGTTAAAGATCCTGCTGATGGCATCGTCGTGCCACAGTATTGTTCCTTCGCTAGGCTTGCGAACTAACTTCGAGAAATCCTCCCATTCAGTAGCTCGTGAAAAATAGCTTACGCTGTGTCGCGTAAACTTGTTTAGCTTTGCCCCCTGCCTTTCCATGACGAACGGCATATTTTCACCGCCGACCAAAATGAGACAAACATTCTCGCAGGTCGAAAGCGCACGCAGATTTGCAAAAAAAGTTTCAGCCAAATTTCCGTAGAGAAATAGCTCTTGATGAATCTCATCAAATTCATCAATCGTCACCACGAATTTCTTATCGGGGACTATTTGCTTAGCGAGTGCCGCAAGACGCATCAAAGGAGCTAGCGAGCCTGAGAATACTAACTCCGGCTTTGCGGTATGCGACGGTAGGTGTGGGCTGCTGCCGGTCTCGTGGACGTCGAGTTAAGCTAACAGCATCTTCTTTTCGAACTCCATAGGGCTCAGATACCCGAGCGTCGAGTGCCGGCGCCGGGGATTGTAGAAGCGTTCGATGTAGTCGAACACATCGGCCTT
>JACIYQ010000361.1 GCA_014359855.1 Parvibaculum sp. | reverse complement strand
CGCGAGACCATCCGCTATTACATCCGCGAGGGGCTCCTGCCGGAGCCCGTCCGGCCGAAGCGCAATGTCGCGGCCTATGGGCGCGAGCATGTGAAGCGGCTCAACCTCATCCGCAAGCTCCAGCAGGAGCGCCACCTGCCGCTCTCCGTCATCCGCACCATCGTCAGCTCCGAGACGGGGGAGCCCGAGGGCGGCTTCGAGGCGCTGATCGGGCTCGAGGTGGCGATGGGTCCGCTGCTTGCCGAGGGGCGCAACCTCGCGCCGAAAAGGCTCGCCGATGTCGCGGCGGACACGGGCCTCGGCCTCGACGAAATCCGTGCCTTCGCCGAAATAGGCCTCATCCAGATCGACGCGCGCGACGGCGGCGAATGGCTCAACCAGCGCAATGTCCGCATCATGGAAATCATCGCACAGACCCGCGCGGACGGGTTCACGCCCGATATCGGCTACACGGCCGAAAGCTACGCGTTTTATCCGCAGCTGATCGAATTGCTTGCGCGGCGCGCCGTCGTCGGCTTCTATTCGCGTCTCGGCGGCAAGATCGACCAGCCCGCCGCGGCGAAGCTCGCGGTGGACGGCATCCGCACCTTAAGCGAAATGATGCTGCTCGTCCTGATCGACCGCATCGTGCGCATGGTGGAGAAGGTATCCGAAAGCGGCGTGCTGCCGGCGGAGGAGGATGAGGTTTAGAGGGGGCGGTTTTCAATTGCCGTACCTGCCGCCTTCCATTCAATAACAACCGTCATGGCCCGCTTTATGCGGGCCATCCACGTCTTCCTTTCTTGTTGCTTTCTTCTGGCATAGCGCCGCCCTCTCTTGGCAAACTGCCAGCATGAAAGGCGGCTGGGTCTACATCGTCACAAACAAGCGAGACGGGACGCTCTATATCGGCGTGACATCCGACATACGCCGCAGAGCCTCGGAACACAGGGATGGAACCTATCCGGGATTCAGCAAGCGGTACGGCCTGAAGCGCCTTGTCTATATGGAACGCCACGAAGAAATCGAAGGCGCCATTGCGCGTGAAACCCGGATGAAGAAATGGCCGCGCGCATGGAAGGTGCGACTGATCCATGAGGCGAACCCCGGCTGGGACGACCTGTTTGAGGAGTTGAATCAGTAAAGACGTGGATGGCCCGGACAAGCCGGGCCATGACGGTTCTTTTTAGTCCGAGAGAGAATCGGGACAGCCTTCTCTCCCTCAGTCCCCGAGCACCAGCGTGTCGGCCTTGCGCCAGTAGATCCAGTATTCCTCGCCCGCCTTGAAGGTGAATTCCTCGATGTCGCTCGACACGTTGGAGATGTCCGCCTGCAGCGGCTGGGCGAGGCCGATGTCGAAGAAGACGTTCGAGTAGCTGCCGAAATAGGCGACCTCGCCGACCTTGCCCTTCACCTTGATGAGGTCGGGCGCGGTCGGCTCCTTCTCGTCGACGAAGATCTTTTCCGGCCGCACGGCGAGCGCCACCTTGCCGGTCGCGCTTCCCTTCAGCGTCACCTCGCCCACGCCCGGCGCCGTCACCTTCACGTCGCCGTCGCCTGCCGCCACGGCCTCGCCGTCGATCATGTTGATCTTGCCGATGAAGTCGGCGACGAAGCGGTTCGCGGGTGCTTCGTATAGCGTCGTGGGCGGCGCCACCTGCTGCACGGTGCCCGCATTCATCACCGCGATGCGGTTCGCCATCGACAGCGCTTCCGACTGGTCATGCGTCACGATCACGAAGGTGATGCCGACCGTCTTCTGGAGGCGCACCAGTTCGAGCTGCATCGCCTCGCGCAGCTTCGCGTCGAGCGCCGA
>JACIYQ010000360.1 GCA_014359855.1 Parvibaculum sp. | reverse complement strand
CTTGCGGGGGAAGTCCAGTCGGAGTGCGGCCAAGTGTGGCCGCTACGTGATCATCCAAATCAGCGCGAAATATTAGCTTTGCATCAATCTGCCTCCGTCGTTGCGCTCACGCTCATATTGTAGAAACTGACATCAGGGCAGGGGGCGGGCATGCGGATCATCGACATCGACACATCACAGACAGGGCGTCGGCCGACCCGGCCATACGGAGGGTGCGGAGGGCTTCTCCGCATTTCACGCGGGCCCCGGCATCAAGCCGCCGGCGCAGCGCGAGGATTCTGAGCCCATGTCCAATCCCTTTTTCGACCATCCGATTCTCAACTCGCCCTACGAGATTCCCTCCCGCCACTGGGAACTCGACGAGCAGGGCCAGCCGACCCAGCTCGTTGTCGATTCGCGCCGCCGCGCCGAATTCATCACGCCGATCCCCAAGCCCAAGAAGCGCAAGAAATCCGCAAAGCAGGAAGAAATCGTCTTCAACGAGGGCAAGGGCCTCTCCAGCGCCGAGCAGCAATATGACCCGACCTCGATCATCAACGAGGTGCGCGGGCTGGTGGACCGCTGGCGCGAGCTGCCGCCGAGCCAGTGGCAGGTCACGCCCGAAACCGCGCGCCTGCTGCAGCATTGGCGCCATCACAACTTCTCGGGCGTCCGCCCCTTCTTCTGCCAGGTCGAGGCGGCCGAAACCGCCATCTGGCTCACCGAAGTCGCGCCGCAGTCGAAAGCCGGCAAGCGGGCGCTCGATCATCTGGCCGCCGCCAACAAGGATGCCAATCCCGAGTTGATGCGCCTCGCGCTCAAACTCGCCACAGGCGCCGGCAAGACCACCGTCATGGCCATGCTGATCGCCTGGCAGACGGTCAATGCGGTGCGCCACCCGGGCAGCAAGTCCTTCACGCGCGGCTTTCTCGTCTGCGCGCCGGGCCTCACCATCAAGGACCGTCTCCGCGTCCTCCAGCCCAACGATCCGAACAGCTACTACAAGGATCGCGAACTGGTGCCGAACGACATGCTGGAAGACATCCAGCGCGCCAAGATCGTCATCACCAATTATCACGCCTTCAAGCTGCGCGAGCGCATGGAGATTTCGAAGGGTGGCCGCCAGCTCCTCAAGGGCCGCACTGGCGAGGAGATCGAGACGCTCGAAACCGAAGGTCAGATGCTCCAGCGCGTCATGCCGGACCTCATGGGCATGAAGAACATCCTCGTCATCAATGACGAGGCGCATCACTGCTACCGCGAGAAGCCGAAAGAGGAAGATGACGAGGAGTTGAAGGGCGACGAGCGGAAGGAAGCCGAAAAGAATGCCGAGGCCGCGCGTCTCTGGATTTCCGGCCTCGAAGCGGTAAACCGCAAGCTCGGCCTTGCCCGCGTCATCGATCTTTCCGCCACGCCCTTCTTCCTGCGCGGTTCGGGCTACGCGGAAGGCACGCTCTTCCCCTGGACCATGAGCGACTTCTCGCTGATGGATGCCATCGAATGCGGCATCGTCAAGCTACCTCGCGTGCCGGTCGCCGAGAACATCACTGGCAACGAGATGCCGATGTTCCGGAACCTGTGGGAGCATATCCGCAAGGAAATGCCGAAGAAAGGCCGCGGCAAGGGCGGCGAACTCGACCCGCTCGACTTGCCGACGCCGCTTCAGACGGCCCTGGATGCGCTCTACGGTCACTACAAGAAGACATTCGAGCTCTGGCAGAAGAGCGGCATCAGGGTGCCGCCATGCTTCATCGTCGTCTGCAACAACACGGCAACGTCGAAGCTGGTCTATGACTATATTTCCGGTTTCCACCGTCAGAACGATGACGGTTCGACGACGCTGGAAAACGGCCGGCTCGAACTGTTCCGCAATTTCGACGAGACGACCGGCAATCCTCTGCCTCGACCCAATACGTTGTTGATCGACAGCGAACAGCTCGAAGCGGGCGATGCGCTGGACACCAATTTCCGTGCCATGGCTGCAGACGAGATCGAGCGCTTCCGCCGCGAAATCGTCGAGCGGTCGGGCGATCCGCGCGCCGGCGACAACATCACCGATCAGGAATTGCTGCGCGAGGTGATGAACACGGTCGGCAAGCAGGGTCAGCTCGGCGGCGCCATTCGTTGTGTCGTTTCCGTTTCCATGCTCACCGAAGGCTGGGACGCCAACACCGTCACCCATGTCCTCGGTGTCCGTGCCTTCGGCACGCAACTTCTCTGCGAACAGGTGATCGGCCGCGCGCTGCGCCGCCAGTCCTATGAGATCAACGAGGATGGACCGAACAAAGGTCTCTTCAATGTCGAATATGCCGATGTCTTCGGCATTCCCTTCGACTTCACGGCCAAGCCCGTCATAGCGCCGCCGCAGCCGCCGCGCGAAACGGTGCAGGTGAAGGCCGTACGGCCGGAGCGCGATCATCTCGAAATCCGCTTTCCCCGCGTCGAAGGCTATCGCGTCGAATTGCCGGAGGAACGCCTGACGGCGGACTTCAACGAGGATTCCATCCTCGAGCTGACGCCCGATCTCGTCGGCGCGACGGAAACCCGGAACTCCGGGATCATCGGCGAGCCGGTCGATCTGAACTTGGCGCATACGGGCGACGTCCGTCCGTCGCAGGTCCTCTACGAATTGACCTCCCATCTGCTGATGACGAAGTGGCGCGATCCCGGCGAAGAGTTGAAGCTTCATCTTTTCGGTCAGCTGAAGCGGATCGCCCGGCAATGGCTCGATGGCTATCTCGTCTGCAAGGGCAACACTTACCCGGCGCAACTGAAATACAAGATGCTGGCCGACATGGCCGCTAATCGCATCACCGCCGCCATCACCCGGCAGTTCCTCGGCGAACGGCCGATCAAGGCCCTGCTCGATGCCTACAACCCCACCGGCTCCACGCGCCATGTCCGTTTCAACACCTCGCGCATGGACCGCTGGGACACAGGCGGTCCGCCGCCAAAGAACCAGGTCAACTGGGTCGTGCTCGACAGCGACTGGGAGGCCGAGTTCTGTCGTGTCGCCGAGGCGCATCCGAAAGTCGTGGCCTACACCAAGAACCACAATCTCGGCTTCGAAGTGCCTTATCGCTATGGCTCCGAAATGCGGAAATACATTCCGGACTTCATCGTCCGTGTCGATGACGGGCGTGGGCCGGGCGATCTCCTCAACCTTATCGTCGAGATCAAGGGCTATCGCCGCGAGGACGCGAAGGAAAAGAAATCCACCATGGAAACCTATTGGGTGCCGGGTGTGAACCACCTCGGTGCTTATGGCCGCTGGGCCTTTGCCGAGTTCACGGATGTCTGGCAGATCGGATCGGACTTCGAGGCAAGGGTGGCGGCCGAGTTCGAGAAGATGATTGAAGGCGTGGTAGAGGAGGAAATGGCGTGATCAAGTCTGGAGGCGCGGCCGGTACTCTCATCGTTCAGACGCGCTTGACTGAAGGTGAGATCAGAAACAACCACTTCCATTTGACTGGGTATCTCGACCGGTTCCCCGGAGATCTGATCGGCGGCCGGAATGTCAGCGTGATGGCACCGAAGGAAGCCAGCATCGACTGGGGAGGAGATACCGAAGCGCTGACTGATATTGATGAAGTTCACAGGTTCTTCCGCCGGCGCGGTTGGGTCAGGCAATTCTTCGAACTCACAGGCGCTGAAGCCGGTGACTGGGTGCTGGTCGAGGAAACCGGTTCCTACAGATACAAGGTCAGCCTGAAGAAGGCTTGAGGAAACAATGGCGAAGAAACCGAAACAGCCGAAATCCGTCGAAACGCTGACGCATGAAGAAGCGAAGCGGAAGAACATCCCGACGGCGGAGTTCCAGTCCGTGCTCGAAAAGGAACAACAGAACCCGAAAAGGATTCGCTACCCGCGCAACACCGATCTCGACCCGCAGCTTGTCTGGCGCGGCAAGGACGAGCAGGACTGGAGCGACCTCGTCGTCCATGCGCCGCCGCTCTATATCCAGGAAAAGGTCCATCCCAAGGCGCTGATCGACGATCTGCTGCGCGAAACCAGGACTCGCGCGCATGAGGAAGGCGACATGACGCCAGACCTCTTTTCCGATTTCAACGGCATTCCCAAGGGCGTCGACAAGACGGAGTTCTACCAGCACGACCAGAACTGGTCGAACCGCATGATCCTTGGCGATTCATTGCAGGTCATGGCGAGCCTTGCCGAGCGCGAAGGGCTTCGGGGCAAGGTCCAATGCATCTATCTCGATCCGCCCTACGGCATCAGGTTCAACTCGAACTTCCAGTGGTCCACCACCAGCCGCGATGTGAAGGACGGCAACGCCGGCCACATCACGCGCGAGCCGGAACAGGTGAAGGCCTTTCGCGACACATGGCGCGACGGCATCCACTCCTATCTGACCTATCTGCGTGATCGGCTGACCGTGGCACGCGATCTGCTGACGGATTCGGGTTCGATCTTCGTGCAAATTGGCGATGAGAATGTGCATCGTGTTCGAATTTTGATGGATGAGGTTTTCGGCGATGACAACTACGTCGCCGATATTGTCTTGAAAACAACTAGCGGTGCGGGAAGTCCGACGGGCGGTACGACCACTCTCGCCGGGGTGCATGACTACGTCTTGTGGTTCGCAAAGCGGAGAGAGCTAGTTAAGTATCGGCAAATCTATTTTGACAAATCGGATATGCAGACGGCCGGGCTTTATCGCCGTGTCATTTTCTCGTCGGGTGACGAACGCAGCGCCACCGTTGAGGAATTGAATGGCGTCGCGGAGCTACCGAATGATGCAAGCCTTTTCCGTCCAGACAACCTGACCAGCCAAAGTTCACCGGAGAGTGCAACATTTAAAGTGGCTTACAAGGGTGTCACGGTTGGACCCGGAAAGGGCGGCTGGAAGACAAACCCGTCAGGCATGGATAGGGTTCGCAAGGCTGATCGGCTGTTCCTCACGCGCAATGACTCTCTTCAATACGTTCGAAAGTGGGCTGATTTTAATGCAGCACCAATCAATGATGTTTGGACCGATGTAGGCACCGGCTCTTTTACGACCGAGAAGATTTATGTGGTGCAAACCAACGTAAAGGTCGTGCAACGTTGCATCGCAATGGCCACGGACCCCGGCGATCTCGTGCTTGACCCGACCTGCGGCTCCGGCACGACCGCCACAGTTGCCGAACAATGGGGCCGCCGCTGGATCACCATCGACACATCGCGCGTCGCGCTTGCGCTGGCCCGCGCCCGCATCATGGGCGCGCGCTATCCCTATTACCTGCTGGCGGATTCCCGCGAAGGCCAGGTGAAGGAAGGTGAGGTGACACAGACGGCGCCAAGCTCCAGCCCCGTGCGCGGCGACATTCGCCACGGCTTCGTCTATGAGCGCGTGCCGCATATCACGCTGAAATCCATCGCCAACAATGCCGAGATCGACGTCATCTGGGACAAGTGGCAGCAGAAGCTGGAGCCGCTGCGCGAAAAGCTCAATGCCGCGCTGAAGGAGAAATGGGAAGAGTGGGAAATCCCGCGCGACGCCGGCAAGGACTGGCCGAACGAAGCGCAGAAGCTTCACGCAGATTGGTGGCAGGCCCGCATCGCCCGGCAGAAAGAGATCGATGCCTCCATCGCCGCCAAGGCGGATTTCGAATATCTCTATGACAAGCCCTATGAGAACAAGAAGGCCGTGCGCGTCGCCGGGCCCTTCACGGTCGAAAGCCTGAGCCCGCATCGCATTCTCGGCGTCGACGAAAATGACGAACTGATCGACGGCATGAAGGAAGAGGGCGGCGAATACGGCGCCAAGCAATCCTTCCCGCAGATGATCCTCGAAAACCTGAAAACCGCCGGCGTGCAGCAGGCGGACAAGCAGGATCGTATTACCTTCACCGCGCTCACGCCCTGGCCGGGCGATCTCGTCTGCGCCGAGGGCCGCTACATGGAGGGCGAACAAGAGGTGGGGAGCGCCGGAGGCGCGACAGGGAAGCAATCAAAAGAAAAGCGCGCCGCGATCTTCATCGGTCCCGAATTCGGCACAGTGCAGCGCGCCGATCTCGTTTCCGCCGCCCGCGAGGCAGGCGATGCCGGTTTCGACGTGCTGATCGCCTGTGCCTTCAACTATGAGGCGCATACGACCGAATTCGCCAAGCTTGGCCGCCTGCCGGTGCTGAAGGCGCGCATGAATGCCGACCTCCACATGGCCGAAGACCTCAAGAACACCGGCAAGGGTAATCTCTTCGTGATCTTCGGCGAGCCCGATATCGATCTCATCGAGGAGAAGGACGGAAGGCTGCGCGTCAAGGTCAATGGCGTCGACGTCTTCAAGCCGCAGACCGGCGAAGTCGTCAGCGACGGCGCCGACGGCATCGCCTGCTGGTTCGTCGACACCGACTACAACGAGGAAAGCTTCTTCGTCCGTCACGCCTATTTCCTCGGCGCCAACGATCCCTACAACGCGCTGAAGACGACGCTGAAAGCCGAAATCGACGCCGATGCCTGGGCTACGCTCAACAGCGACACCTCGCGCCCCTTCGGCAAACCGAAATCCGGCCGCATCGCCGTCAAGGTCATCAACCATCTCGGCGATGAGGTGATGAAGGTGTTCAGGGTATGAGCTCGCGATTCACGGCTCTTCCGTTGCCGTCGGGCGAAGCGTTTCTGCTTGAGACCGACTATAAAGGTCAAGATTTTGTAGTTCTTGTGGATTCTGGAAGGCGCTACGCAGGGACAAATCCGCTCGTAACGGCGATCCATGATGCCGCCCCACATATCGATCGCATTGATGTGGCAATATGCACCCATCAGGATGCGGATCATGCGAACGGATTTCGTACCTTCGCGGATCAATGGTGCGGAAATGGAAATACGATTGGTGAATTCTGGCTACCGGGGCGCTGGGCGGTGGGGTTTCCGTCCGTTCTTACAAATCCGATAGGCCTTGTCACCCAGATAAGAGAAGGCGCGGAGAGTGCAGAGAACCGTCGTCTCGTCGGGGAAGATCGCGAACGGCTGGGAAGAGATCAATCGGGACACGAAAAAACGGATACACTTGCTCCGCTGAGCAAAGTGACTGATGCATTTCGCGAATATGCGGTGCCCGATTGGTATGAAGACATCTCTCGGGAAGACAGATTGGCAACATCCCTCGGGGTTTCCGCTGACCAATTATCGGAATTGAGGGCTGAAATTGAGGAAACAGACTCGTATCACGACGACGTGTTTCGTGTTGCGGAGGTCTCGTTTCGATCTCTCTTGCGATCTTGGTTGTTCGACGAGCCATATGAGAGAATTGAGGTAAGTGTTCGGGCCTTGCAGGCTCTTGATGTTGCGAAATCAATATCATCGATTGCAAGGGCGGCATTGCGCTGGAGTATTCCGATCCGCTGGTTCGATTTTGGTCTCTTCGAGAGTACCGAAAAGCCGTCGGGCGGTATTGCAGGTTTCCTTAAGCCGATTTGCTCTGTCGAGCTATCCCGCCCGCCGGTCAATCCTTCTAGCGATGTTGTGTTCTTGGCTCTGGCACTTTCCCGGCAGAACGTGGAGTCCCTCGTTTTCTATCGGGTAGAAAACAGCAGAGAACCAGGTGTGCTTTTTCTTGGTGATTCCCGCTTGAGTTTTGGTCTTGCTAGTCCAAAAAAAGATTTTGAGATGCCGGCGGTAAGTCCAGTTCGTCAAATCATTGCCACTGCGGCGCATCACGGGTCTCAGGTTAATGACCATGCGTACGAGGTAATTAATCAATGGGCATCGGGATCGCCGCTCTATATCCGCAACGGAGGCGAGCATAACCAAACTTTACACGAGTTTCATCGGCAAGCGTTCAGACGGTGCGCGGTCTGTCGAGAGTGTGCGGGGCGGAGGACTTCACGCCGAGTGGTAGTGGGCAGTGTTGGCAACGAGTGGTCATGGCCTCCACTGGACGGAGCGCCCTGTCCCCGGACTAATTAAATGGACTTCCGTATCGTAAACCGAAATCCGGCCGCGTCGCGGTCTAGGTCATCAACCGACTCGGCGACGAGGTGATGAAGGTTTTCAGGGTGGGGTAGCAGATGGCTTCGTCGTCAAAGATAAGAATCATGATTTCGAGTCGCTGTAACGACCGATTTCCGCTTGGCGATCCCGATTCCGAGACGCTCAGTCAAATCAGGGGTGAGCTGAAGAAAGAGATTGAGAATGTCGAACTGTTCGGAAAGAAGCTTTTTGAAGTCTGGATCAACGAATCCGCTCCTCCAAAAGCCGCAAACTGGGACAGTTGGGATACCTGCCTAGAGGCAGTTACCGACTGCGACATTTTGCTAGTTCTATCCAATGGCAATGCCGGATGGGCAGGAGAACTAGGACATGTGGGTATCTGTCATGCGGAACTGATGAGAGGCTTGTCTGAAGCGCCAGGTAAGGTTTGGTTGATCTCAATCGGAAATGTGCCGTTGAAAAAAGGCGACAAGGATTATGAGCCAAACAAGAAATTCCAAGATTATGTCAGCAAGCAAAATCTATTTCGTGGATCTGAAGCCAAAACAATTAAAGACCTTAAACTACGTGTGAATGAAGCGCTCGGTGATGCGATCCTAAATCTCACGCGGAAGGGTTCCCGAGAATCTGGTAGGGGAAAATATTCCACTGGAGATGCATTGAATTGGAGCAGGATGGATTTTGTAAGCCGTCAAGGCGAGATGATCCGTGTTTTGCGCGAAGTGCTGAAGGAACGAAGCGACGCAATTGAAGTTGGTGCGGATGTAGCGGTCTCCGTCGGTGGTTCAAAGTCAGTCTTGTTCAAGCCAACTGCTATTCCGTCTGCTGTCACTGTGGCGGCGGCGCGGGAAATGGTCGGCCAACCGTTTCTCCGGGACCACGAAATATACGATGGATTGAAATCGATAGACGCGATCGGTCCAGTGCACTTAATCGGATGTCAGAAGACAATAACGGAATCTCAGGCAATCCGGCTTCTTGGTTTCCCGGACGCAACCATTGTGACCACGCCGTATGGTGTCTATGTGGCGGATGACATCCAGAAGATTCAAATGCTGCTCATCGCCAATTGTCGAGACGAGACCACCACACGCCATGGGGTGCAGCGTTTATTCGAATGGTTGGATCAAACGGGTGAGGGCGCGGCACTGGCAAGCCGCGCTGCGTCCAGACGAAAGATAATCAAAGCTATCTCTGAAGAGCGGCGTGAAGATTCCCGTGGTGCTACAGTTGGTGGCGCTAAGTCAGCCCGGAAGTTAAAGAAGCGCTGATGGACTTCCGCATCGCCGATACATTCACCGACAGCCTCGCCCGCCTCACGGGCGACGAGCAGAAAGCCGTCAAGATGACGGCCTTCGACCTGCAGCTCAATCCGGCCAATCCGGGCCTGAGCTTCCACAAGCTCGACAAGGCGCGGGACAAGAATTTCTGGTCGGTGCGCGTCAACAAGGACATCCGGCTTATCGTTCACAGGACTGCCGGAAGCCTGCTGCTCTGCTATGTCGATCATCACGACAAGGCCTATGACTGGGCCGAACGGCGCAAGCTCGAAACCCATCCGAAGACGGGCGCGGCGCAGCTGGTCGAAATCCGCGAGACGGTGCAGGAAGTGCTGGTGCCGGTCTATGTGCAGGCAGAGACAGCCGCCGCGCCGTCAGCACCCGCAACGCTGCTCTTCTCCGCGCATTCGGAAGACGAGTTGCTCTCTTATGGTGTGCCACCCGAATGGCTGGCCGATGTCCGTCAGGCGACGGAAGATACGCTGCTGACGCTTGCCGATCACCTGCCCGCCGAGGCGGCGGAGGCGCTGCTCGAACTCGCAACCGGCGGCAAGCCGCGCGTCGCCGGACCTCCGGCGGAAGCCGCCGTGGCAGACCCCTTCGAGCATCCCGACGCGCTGCGCCGCTTCCGGATCATGACCAATGTCGAGGAATTGCAGGAGGCGCTCGATTTCCCCTGGGAGAAGTGGACGATCTTCCTCCATCCCGAGCAGCGGCAATGGGTCGAGCGCGATTATGCCGGGCCCGCCCGGGTTTCGGGGTCCGCCGGAACGGGCAAGACCATCGTGGCGCTCCACCGGGCCGTGCATCTGGCGCGGACCCATCCGGATGCCCGCGTCCTCCTCACGACCTTTTCAGACACGCTCGCCAATGCGCTGCAGCTCAAGCTGAAGCGCCTGCTCGGCAGCGAGCCGCGCCTTGCCGAACGGATCGACGTCTATTCGCTTAACGCCATCGGGCTGCGGCTCTACGAAGCCCATATCGGGCCCGCGGCGCTGGTCGAGGCGCCGGAACTTCGCAAGTTGATGGAGGAAGCATCGGCGGCGGTCGAAGGCCACAGGTTCAGTCTGTCATTCCTTCTCACCGAATGGGATCAGATCGTCGATGCATGGCAATTGCAGGACTGGGACGATTATCGCGACGTGGCGCGGCTCGGCCGCAAGACGCGGCTGCCGGAGGCGCAGCGCCGCGTGCTCTGGTCGATCTTCGAGCAGGTGCGGACGGGGTTGAAGGCGCGACAGCTCATCACCCATGCCGAACTCTTCAGCCGACTGGCCGAAGCGATTGCGGAAAAGGGCAGGATCGTGTTCGATTTTGCCGTCGCCGATGAGGCGCAGGACCTTTCCGTCAGCCATCTCCGTTTTTTCGCCGCGCTGGGCGGCGAGCGGCCCAATGCGCTTTTCTTCGCCGGCGATCTCGGGCAGCGCATCTTCCAGCAGCCCTTCTCCTGGAAGTCGCTCGGCGTCGATATTCGCGGCCGCTCGCGAACGCTGCGCGTCAACTACCGCACCTCGCATCAGATCCGTCGGCAGGCCGACCGCCTGCTCGGGCCTGCGGTCAGCGATGTCGACGGCAATATCGAGGATCGCAGCGACACGGTTTCCGTCTTCAACGGTCCGCCGCCCGATATCCGCACTTTCGCCAGCGAGGACGAGGAGGCGGCCGGCGTTGCCGCATGGCTCACGGCGCAGGCGGGGGAGGGCGTGCTGCCGCATGAGTTCGGCATCTTCGTCCGCTCCGCCGCCGAGCTTGGCCGCGCACGCGCGGCGGTCGAGGCAGCCGGCATGGCCTTCCGCATTCTCGACGATCATGTCGAGACCATGAACGGTCATGTCTCCATCGGCACCATGCATCTCGCCAAGGGTCTGGAGTTCCGCGCCGTCGCCGTCATGGCCTGCGACGACGAGGTCCTGCCGCTGCAGGCGCGGATCGAAACCGTCGGCGACGATGCCGATCTGCAGGAGGTCTACGACACCGAGCGCCACCTCCTCTATGTCGCCTGCACCCGCGCCCGCGACCATCTGCTCGTCGCCGGCGTCGATCCGGCTTCCGAATTTCTAGACGACTTCGCGCGCTAGTCTCTTATCCTCGCTGTGCCGAACAGCAACAGATTGGACAGTCGTTCTCAGATGACGCCAAACTTACTGGCCTCCCGATCGAAGGTTGAGGACATGCACAACGTTTAAAGGGTTCTACGTCCCATCAAATGAAGTTTGGCGCTCAAGCAAGCTGAAAGACTACGGAAAACCCCTTAACCGAAAAATGGGATGGGGATCAATTCCCAACCACTTGGCCTTCGAATCGACGTCCGCTTTGCGCCGATATTGTTGATTTAGTCGCTGCGAGATCGACAGTTCGTCCGTGGGACGATGATTTCGGGCCCGTTGTCCGGGGGCCTGATGCCTGATGGCCTTATGACGGCGGGCCGGTTACCCGGCAGGGGCGGATTCATGCTGCTGCGTG
>JACIYQ010000036.1 GCA_014359855.1 Parvibaculum sp. | reverse complement strand
CCGAGGCTCTTCCGTTCATGCAGCGTTACGACAAGCGCACCGTCGTCGTTAAGTATGGCGGACATGCGATGGGCGACGAGGCGCTGGGAGCCGAGTTCGCCCGCGACATCGTGATGCTGAAGCAGGCAGGCCTCAATCCCATCGTCGTGCATGGTGGCGGGCCGCAGATCGGCGCCATGCTGACGCGGCTCGGCATCAAGAGCGAATTTTCCGGCGGCCTTCGGATCACCGACAAGGCGACCGTCGAGATCGTCGAGATGGTGCTTGCCGGCTCGATCAACAAGCAGATCGTCGCTCAGCTCAACCAGGCGGGCGGCCGCGCCGTGGGCCTTTGCGGCAAGGACAGCAACCTCATCGTCGCGCGCAAGGTCGAACAGAAGATTCACGACCCCGAATCCAATATCGAGAAGATTCTCGATCTCGGCTTCGTCGGCGAGCCGGAAAAGATCAATCCGGAAATCCTGGATGTCATCCAGAAGTCGGACATCATTCCGGTGATCGCGCCGATCGGCGTCTCGTCGGACGGACATACCTACAACATCAATGCCGACACGGTGGCAGGCGCTATCGCGGGCGCGATGGGCGCCGCACGCCTCCTCTTGCTCACGGACGTCAAAGGCGTGCTCGACAAGCAGGGCAAGCTGATGGAGGCGCTGACGGTCGACGAGGCAAAGGCGCTGATGAAGGACGGAACGATCTCGGGCGGCATGATCCCGAAGCTCGAGACCTGCATCGAATCCGTCGAAGGCGGCGTCGAGGCTGTGGTCATTCTCGACGGACGCGTTCGCCATGCCGTTCTGCTTGAGCTGTTCACGGAACATGGCGCGGGCACGCTGATCCAGAAATAGGACATCCCTCGCAGCCTTGCCGCACCGCCTCACGATGTTATGGTGGCTCAACAACCTTGGGGGAACGTCCGTAACAAAGATGCTGCGCTGCCTGCAAATAGCCGCCGCCGTCCTCACAGCCTGGCTCGCGCTTCCCGCGGCTGCGCATGCCGATTATCGCTTCTGCAACAAGACGAGCTATGTCCTCGATGGCGCCATCGCCTTCGAAACCGAAGGCCGCTGGGCCAGCCGCGGCTGGGTGTACATCCTTCCGGGCGCGTGCTCGACCGCACTTGAAGGCGACATCGACGAGCGCGACTATTACGTATTCGCCCGCTCCATCGACGCCCATGCGGGACGCGTCAAGTATTTTTCCGGCAATACCCAGTTCTGCACGCTCGATGACGACTTCGAGCTCGAGGGCAACGAACAGTGCGCATTGCGCGGCTACGATTCAGCCGATTTCCTGCGCGTTCGCACGAAGGCGGGGAAAAACTGGTCCACCACCTTCGCCGAGGCAGGAGAGTATACCGAGGAGCAGGCGCGCGTCGCGGCGGTGCAGCGGCTGCTCAAGGACAATGGCTTCGCACTCAATCGCATCGACGGGATCGCGGCGCGAAACACGCTTCGGGCCATCGAGGCGTTTCAGCGCTCGGCGGATGTTCCGGTAACGGGCAAAGTCGACGAAGCGCTCATCGCCCAGCTGATAGAACGCGCGATGGAAGAACAGGCGTCGGCGGGGCTCGACCTCTGCAACCGTACCGATACGCTTGTCTGGGCCGCCATCGGATACGAGAACGGCGGAGACGAAATGTCGAGCGGCTGGGTGCGGATCGAGCCCGATACATGCCGCAAGGCCATCAAGGGCAAACTCGACCGGGAAGCCTATTACGTCTATGCTGAGGGTGTGGACGATGCGGGCGCAATCGCCCAAGGCGGCGAAGGCGCGATGATCTGGAGCGGCAACGACAGCTTCTGCATCAAGACGACGCGTTTCGAGATCAAGGGCCGGGAGCGCTGCGCGGCGCGCGGCTTCGACGAGCGCGGCTTCATGCGCGTCGAAACCGGCGGCAAGCCGCTGCGCCGCGTGGATTTCGACTAGGGCGCCGTTCTTTCCGGCTCGATGCCGAAATACTGCAAGTGCCAGCGCATCTCATCCTCGCCCATCGGATAGGCAATGCCTTCTCGCGGCAGAACGAGATTGGCCTTCGGCACACGCACCACGTAAGTCTGTATGGCGAGCGCGGTTCGCATGGACAGACCTGCCGTCCAGCAAAGCGCTGCGATGCCGCGGCCGCTCTGTGCGGCCATCACCTCCTCGATGCTCTTTGCCGGAATGCCCGAGAGGAGAGAGAGCGCGAGAATAACGGAAGCGCGCTGCGACGTGGTGGCGGCCTCCACGATCATTTCGTCGCCCAGGCGTCCCGCCGCATAGGCTTCGCGAATATTTCCGCGCGGTGCCGTTTCGGGTGCTTCGTCCCCGTCCTCGATCTTCGATTGCGCCCTCGCCTTCAGCCAGTCCACCGTCTCCTTGTCGAGATCGTGAGTCCGGCGCAACTCCTCGATCAGGGCGCGCGAAACGAAGGTTGCGATGCGGCGCATGGCGCGCACGGAGAGTTCGGGACGCATGACGAGCGGCCTGTGCCAGGTCTTCATGCCCGGCGCCCGCGTGATAATACGCTCCATCGTTTCTTCGCGAATGCGCGCACCGTCATTCGACAGAAGCTCCTGAACGGCCTCTTCATCGCGCGACGAAACAACGGCATCCGACACCGTCTGGCTCACGACGGCGCGCCGGGCGATAGTGGCGGCCGCTCCCTCCGCTTCCGAGGTTGCGATGATCTCGACGAGATCCTCATCCGACAGCAACGGCGAATATTCGAGGACGGGTCCGCACACGGCAATCTCCGCGTCGCGGGCGAGACGCCTTGCGAGCGATGCCGGAACAGTCGGGCATCCAGCGATCTCCGCCGCAACGATGGCACGCACGCGCGGAAGCTCGTCGGCCGCCAGTTTCTCGAGAAGGTCTATCATACGGTCCTGGATCGCGGTCCGCTCCGTCAACGGCATGTCCGGCATCAGCCGCGCGATCTTGCGGGCGAGCTCGCCGCGCACCTCACCGTCATTGTCCCCGCTGAGCAGCTCGTTGGCCTGGACCGGCGCCGACCAGTTTGCGGCGACGAGACCCCGCACGGACGGATCGTCGTCGCAGGCGAGGTAATAGAGTGCTTCGGGTGGCGCATCTTCGCGGGAGGCAAGCTCCCGCTTCGCTGCAAGCTGATGGCCTTCCAGGACCCGGCGCGCGTCCTCGTATTGAAGCTCCACGGGAAGCTTCTTGCGGCCGAACAGTCTGGACAGAAATCCGGATGCCATCGCGCACTCCGAAAGCGCCTCCCCCCGGGGCGCGGGTTACCGGCGTCCAGTTTTCGGGGTATCCCTTAACACTCCATTAATCCGGCGCCGCTCGCGGCCTTGCATGGAGGCTCCGGCCGGGGCACATATGAGCCATGACAATGACCCTACATGGCGGCAGGCCACCGGCGGCCCCTCGGGACTTCGCGATGGTCGAAACCTGGATTTTCGATCTCGACAACACGCTCTATCCGCCGGAATGCGATCTCTTCGCGCAGGTCGACCAGCGCATGACCGCCTTCATCTCGCGCTATCTCGACATCGACGCGACGGAAGCGCGACGAATCCAGAAGGACTTTTATATCGAGCACGGCACGACGCTTTCGGGCCTGATGACGGTCTATGGGCTCGAGCCTGCGGAGTTTCTCCATTTCGTCCATGACATCGATGTTTCGGCGGTGCTCGCCGATGCGGCGCTCGGCCATGCCATCGATGCGCTGCCGGGACGGAAACTCGTCTTCACGAACGGATCGCTCGCCCATGCGGAGAATGTCATCGCGCGGCTGGGCATCGATCATGTCTTTCACGGTATTTTCGATATCGTGTCGACGCAGTATGAGCCGAAACCGCGCAAGCGCGCCTATGAGCGCTTTCTCGATGCGAGCGGCATCGACCCGGTGCGTGCTGCCATGTTCGAGGACATCGCCCGCAATCTCGAAGTGCCTCATGAGCTCGGCATGAAGACTGTCTGGGTCCGGCCGGGCATCGCGGGGCCGGAGCGTCACCACAGCCTTTCGCATGAGGGTGCTGAGGGACCGCATGTCCATCACGTCACGGATAATCTTCGGGAATTTCTGGAGCGGATCGCGCCGGTCTCAGCGCCGTCCGAATAGCCGTTCGATGTCGGAGAGCTTCAGTTCGACATAGGTCGGGCGGCCGTGGTTGCACTGGCCGGAATGCGGCGTTGCCTCCATCTCGCGCAGCAGCGCATTCATTTCCTCGGCGGTCAGCCGCCGGCCCGCGCGCACGGACCCGTGGCAGGCGATGGTGCCGCAGACGTCTTCCAACCGCTCTTTCAGCGATAGCGCCTCATCGAGTTCGGAGAGGTCGTCGGCAAGGTCGCGCACGAGACCGCCCACATCGAGCTTCCCGAAGATCGCAGGTACCTCGCGCACGACGACCGCGCCCGGTCCAAAGCCTTCGATGACGAAGCCGAGTTCCGACAGTTCGGGAATGCGGGCGACGAGACGTTCGGCTTCGGCTTCGTCGAGGTCGACCACTTCAGGGATGAGAAGGAGCTGCCGGGCGACGCCCGCCGCCATCGCCTTCTTCATGCGTTCATAGACGAGACGTTCATGCGCGGCATGCTGGTCGACGATGACGATGCCGTCCACCGTCTGCGCGATCACATAGGTCTCGTGCAATTGCCCGCGCGCGACGCCGAGCGGGAGGCCGGGCGTATTATCCACCGCCGCTTCCGGCACAGTTTCGACGCGCGCCGCATGGCCGCCGAGATCGGCGAAAGCGCCCTGCCAACCGCCCGCTTCTTCGGCGAGGCCGGGCTGTCTTGCGGGACCTGCCGACGGCCAACGCGGCGCGTAGCCGGAAGCGCCCGCAGGCGCCATCATCTCAGGCCGCACCGCGCCAAGCGCCGCGCCCGCCACCGTGGTCGAGGCGCGATGCCCCGCCTCCGCCAGCGCTCTCTTCAGCGCCCCGACGATGAGGCCGCGCACGAGCCCCGCATCGCGGAAGCGCACCTCCGCCTTGGCCGGATGCACGTTCACATCGACATCGCGCAGATCGAGATCGACGAAGAGCGCCACGGCGGGATGACGGTCGCGGGCAAGAAAATCCGCATAGGCGCCGCGCACCGCGCCGACGATCAGCTTGTCCCGCACCGGCCTGCCGTTCACGAAGAGGAACTGGAGCTGCGCCGTGCCGCGATTATAGGTCGGGAGCCCGGCAAAGCCGGTGAGCGCGATATTCTCCCGCAGCGCGTCGATCGCCAGCGCATTTTCCTCGAAGTCCCGGCCCATGATGGCGCCGAGGCGCGTGAGCCGTCCCGCCTCGCCGGGCAGTTCCGGTTCGAGACGGAGCAGGTTGCGGTCGCCGCTCGTCAGCGTGAAGCCGACTTCGGGATGCGCCATGGCGAGGCGCTTCACAACATCGGAAACGGCCAGCGTTTCGGCGCGCTCGCTCTTCATGAATTTGAGGCGCGCGGGCGTCGCATAGAAGAGGTCGCGCACCTCGATCTGCGTGCCCTGCCGTCCTGCCGCGGGCTCCACGGGGCCGGTCCTGCCGCCTTCGACCGAGATGCGAAAGGCGCTTTCGGCGTCCTTCGGACGGCTCAGGATGGACAGCCGCGCCACCGCGCCGATGGAGGGCAGCGCCTCGCCGCGAAAGCCGAGCGTCGCAATGTCATGGAGGTCTTCGAGGCCCGCTTCGTCGAGCCGGAGCTTCGACGTCGCATGGCGTTCGACGGCCAGCGCCAGCTCCTCCGCATTCATGCCGATGCCGTCGTCGCTCACGCGAATGAGGTCGCGCCCGCCGCCGCCGATCACGATTTCGATGTGGCGCGCGCCGGCGTCGAGCGCGTTCTCGACAAGCTCCTTCACCGCGCTTGCCGGGCGCTCGACCACCTCGCCCGCGGCGATGCGGTTGATCGTGCCTTCGCTGAGCCGCCTGATACGGCCTGCGCCCCCGGTCATGACGATGTCAGCCCTTCCCCTCGGCGAGATATTTCCGTGCGAGAATTTTACCCTCTTCGACCGCCGGCTGATCGAACGGATCGA
>JACIYQ010000359.1 GCA_014359855.1 Parvibaculum sp. | reverse complement strand
CAATCGGCTGTTAACCGATCGGTCGCTGGTTCGAATCCGGCCCGGGGAGCCAGTTTTGCTAGAGCGCACCAAAGGTGCGCTCTAGTCGTTTCAAGCCCCCTGAACGCACCCCACGCCCGTCACGTTGCGGCCTTCGCAGCGGCCACGACGGCCAGAAACGCTTCGCCATACCGCGCGATCTTGGCGCTGCCAACGCCGGGAATGCCAGCCATGTCGGAAACGCTGGCAGGAAGGCGCCGCGCCATCTCCCGCAGCGACGTATCGTGGAAGATCACATAAGGCGGCACGCCCTGCTCGCGAGCGAGCCGCATTCGTTCGGCACGCAAATCCTGAAATAATGCTTCTTCCTCTGGCGAAGCCGGAGGGACGGCGGCGGCGCCTGCGGCTGCTCTCTGGATGCGGCGCCCGGGCGACGGATCGCGGCGAAGCTCGATCACCTGATTTCCCTGCAACACGGGCCGTGCGCTTTCCTCGAGCTTGAGCGCCCCATAGTCCGTGTGGTCGATGGAAACGATGCCGCGCGCCGCGAGTTGCCGAAAGACCGACTGCCAGCCCTTCTGATCGATATCCTTGCCGACGCCGAAGGTCGGCAAGCCGTCGTGACGGCAGCGCTCAACTTTTTCGGTCTTGTTGCCGCGCAGGATGTCGATGAGATGCCCCGCGCCGAAGCGCTGGCCGGTGCGGTAGATCGCCGACAATGCCTTTCGCGCCGCTTCCGTGCCGTCCCACATTTCCGCAGGCGTCAGGCAGGCATCGCAATTGCCGCATCCGCCGGCATGATGCTCACCGAAATGCGCGAGCAATGCCTGCCGCCGGCAACTCACCGTCTCGCAGACATGAAGCAACGCATCGAGCTTCGCGCGCTCGACCTGCTTTACGCCTTCGGGCGAACCGCCTTCGTCGATCATCCGCCGCCGCAAGGAAACATCGCTCATGCCGTATGCCATCCACGCATCGGACGGCAGCCCGTCGCGCCCTGCCCGGCCCGTCTCCTGATAATAGGCTTCGATGCTCGACGGCAGGTCGAGATGCGCGACGAAACGGACATCCGGTTTGTCGATACCCATGCCGAAGGCGATGGTGGCGACGAGCACCGGCCCTTCGTCCTTGAGGAACAAATCCTGATGCCTGTCGCGGATGCTCCGGTCGAGCCCTGCATGATAGGGCAGCGCAGGAATGCCGTGAGCCGTCAGCCATTCGGCGGTTTCCTCGACCTTCTTGCGGCTCAGGCAGTAAACAATGCCACTCGCGCCTTCATGCGCACGGAGGAAATCCCGCAACTGGCTTTTCGCATTGTCCTTGCGGACGATCGTGTAGCGGATATTCGGGCGGTCGAAACTCGCGGTAAAAATCCGCGCTTCGTCGAGCTGCAGCCTGTGGACGAGATCGTCTCGCGTCTGCGGATCCGCGGTGGCCGTGAGGGCGAGGCGCGGCACACCGGGAAAGCGTTCCTTCAACCTCGCGAGCTGCAGATATTCCGGCCGAAAATCATGCCCCCACTGGCTGATGCAATGCGCCTCGTCGATGGCGAAAAGGGCGAGCGGCACGCGAGACAGCAGCGACATGAAACCATCGCCTGCGAGGCGCTCCGGCGTCACATAGAGAAGGTCGAGTTCGCCGGCCGCCAGCGCGTCCCTGATGCGGCGCGCTTCTTCCGGCGTCAGCGTCGAGTTCAATGCCGCTGCCCGAACGCCGGACTGGCGCAACGCCTCCACCTGGTCGCGCATCAATGCAATCAGCGGCGAGACGACGACCGCAACGCCCTCGCGGCACAGGGCCGGTATCTGATAGCAGAGCGACTTGCCCGCCCCCGTGGGAAGCAGCACGACCGCATCGCCCCCCTCGACGACATGGGCGATGATCTCCTCCTGCTGGCCCCGAAAGGAGGGGAGACCGAATACCTCCTTCAGCACCCGTTCCGGGTGCGGCATCGGCTTTCTTTTCGGCTCGGGGGATAAGGTCACTTCGGGGTCCGGACAGGGGCGACTCAGGTGGGTCGTGTTCGCGCGACGCGAAACTAGCATCTGCACGCCCCAAGGAAACCCGCCCGGATTGAACCATCCGCGCTTTTCCCTCGTATTTTCCCGAAGACGACGAGCTAGGACTTGATGGCTTCAGCCGCTATAGTTGCAGGCTGACGGAGGGAGACGAGCATGACCCAGATCCCCGTTGACGAAACAGGCGGTGCCACCACTTCCCCGCAGAGCCTTGATGTGACGCCTGCGAATATCGGCTCGATTGCCGGCATCCCTCCCCTCGCACGCATCGTTTTCGGCGCACTCGCCAGGATCCGCCACGGCTCCATGACCGTCACGCTGCCGGATGGCCGCCGTCTCGTCTTCAGGGGCACAGAACCCGGCGAGAATGCCGAACTCGTCATCCGCGATTTTCGCCTGACGCGGCGCTTTTTTTCCGGCGGCGACCTCGGCGCGGCCGAAGCCTTTCTGGATGGCATGTGGGACAGCCCGAACGTGACCGCCTTCCTGCAGTTCTTCCTGCGCAACAAGGAAGCCTTGCAGGACAAGATGAACGGCATGCCCGTGGCGCGCCTCTTCTCGCGCATAGGGCATCTGATGCGCCGGAACTCGAAGACCGGTTCGAGGCGCAACATCGAATACCACTACGATCTCGGAAACCGCTTCTACACGCAGTGGCTCGACCCCACGATGACCTATTCGGCCGCCCGCTTCGCACATCCCGGGCAGGCCCTTTCCGAGGCACAGGTCAACAAGTACCGCTCGCTCGCCGAACAGATCGGCCTCAAGCCCGAACATCACCTGCTGGAAATCGGCAGCGGCTGGGGCGGCTTTGCCGAATACGCGGCAAAGGAGATCGGCTGCCGCGTCACCGGCATCACCATTTCGAAGGAACAGCTTGCCTTCGCCCGCGAGCGCATGGCGCAGAAGCAACTCTCCCACAAGGTCGATATCCGCTATCAGGATTATCGCGACGTCGACGAGAAGTTCGACCGGATTGCTTCCATCGAGATGTTCGAGGCCGTGGGCGAGGAATACTGGCCGACCTATTTCCGGAAGGTGCGCGACTGCCTGAAGCCCGGCGGCAAGGCGGGCCTCCAGATCATCACCATCGCCGACCGCTCCTTCGCGGCCTATCGCAAGCGCGCGGATTTTATCCAGCGCTACATCTTTCCGGGCGGGATGCTGCCCTCGCCGGCCGTGCTTCGTCAGCAGGTGGCGCAGGCGGGCCTCACCTGGGCGGATAATCTCGAATTCGGTCTCGACTATGCCGAGACGTTGCGCCAGTGGCGCGAGCGCTTCCGTGCCGCCTGGCCCGACATTCGCACTCAAGGGTTCGACGAACGCTTTCGCCGCATGTGGGAGTATTA
>JACIYQ010000358.1 GCA_014359855.1 Parvibaculum sp. | reverse complement strand
CGACCGGATTTTTCTTTCTTCAACTCACGCAGGCGGCCGAGTTCCGAATAGACCTTTTCCGCCGCCTTTTCGCGGATATGGCAGGTATTCAGAATGACAATGTCGGCCTCTTCGGGCGTATCGACTTCGGTATAGCCGGAGGGAGCCATGACATCGACCATGCGGGCCGAGTCATAGACGTTCATCTGGCAGCCATAAGTCTTCACGAAGATTTTCTTGCGCGGCGCGCCGGGGCCGGGCTCGGGGCCCATATCTGGCGCGGCGTCTCGGGATGGCGCTGAATTATCGTGCAATGTGTGCGCTCGTCTCCTCAGGGAACTCAATAAATTGAAGTCTATCACGTCTGGCGGCCGGACGGGGAATGGATTGACCTTCCGGTCTCATGCCCCGGCGGCACGGGGCGCCGAGAGGGCGCCGGGCTCTCCAGCGGGTTCCGGTTCCTCCCACCGGCCGATCAGCGCCTCTGCAACGCCCCGGCGGCAGCAGGCCTCGCAATAGGCCGCGAGCGCCTTGCGGTTGCCGATTTCGCGGATCGTGACGGGCCGGTGGTACTCGACCGTCACCTCGATGGGGCCGGTCTTGAAGGCCTCCCACAGATGGGGAAACAGCTCCATATCGCCGTACCAAGCGAAAAAAGGCCGGTGGTAGCGGCTCATCGGCATGCCGTAGAGGCCGGTATAGGCAACCGAAACCGGCTGAACCACGAGGTCGTCTTCGCGGTCCTCCTCGCCATTGACGATGGTGAGCTGCGCAACGCTCATCAGCGCGCTCTTGAAGGAGAGAACCCGGTTCCCGTCGCTCGACGTGCCTTCGGGGAAGAGCACGAGCCGGTCGCCGGACGCGATCCGGGCATGAATTTCGTTGCGGGAATGGGCCGTGCGGGCGCGCCGCTCGCGCTCCACGAAGACGGTCTGCTGAAGCTTTGCCAGCGTGCCGAAAAAGGGCCAGCCCGCAACCTCGCTCTTCGCAACGAAGGAGCAGGGCGTGAGCGAGGCGACGATCGGGATGTCGAGCCAGGATGTGTGATTGGCCGCGACGAGGCAGGCGCCTGCATCATAAGGCGTGCCGCGGGTGACGACATTGATGCCGATCAGCCGGCAGAGGAAGCGATGGTAGCGGTTCGGCAGGAGGCGCACATAGGAGAAGCCGAATTTCAGCCCGAGCCACTGAACGGGCATCAGGAGAAGGGCGGAGAGAATGAAGCCTGCCAGAAGCGTGGCGGCCCGCGCGGTTGCCATGTGCGTCTCCCATCCCCGCGGCTGTAACAGCCGTGGGATTACCCTTTGTTGCTCTTGGCTTCCGCCTTCTTGTCGTGATCGAGCGGTACGCCATAAAGCTCAAGACGATGATCGACAAGCTCGAAACCGAGCTCGCGGGCGATGATCTTCTGCAGACGTTCGGTCTCGTCATTATGGAATTCGATGACCGAGCCGGTCTGAAGGTCGATGAGGTGATCGTGGTGCGCTTCCTGCACCTGCTCATAGCGCGAACGGCCATCGCGGAAATCGTGACGTTCGAGAATGCCCGCTTCCTCGAAGAGGCGAACCGTCCGATAGACCGTGGCAATGGAAATCTTGCTATCGACAGCCGATGCGCGGCGGTAGACCTCCTCGACGTCGGGATGGTCATGGGCAACGGACAACACGCGCGCGATCACGCGCCGCTGTTGCGTCATCCGCATTCCCTTTTCGACACAGAGATTCTCGATCCGCTCGGGATCATTCGGCATGTCTTCGGGGCGCAGGGCCGCTGTTGTCTTGTCTGTCATCGCGAGCATAATAGGCATGCGCCGTCTGTTTGTCATTAGCAAGCAAGGTCCCGTGGGGCCGCAAAACCCTCAAGCGATCAAGGATTTATGACAGGCCCCGGAGCGGCGGAAGATCGCACCTGAGCGTGCGGGCGGCAACGCGCACCGGCCCCCTCGCGTAGTAGGCGGGGCGTATGCCGACAAGATAGAAGCCGAACCGCTCGTACAGGCGGAGCGCTTCCTCATTGTCCTCGGCGACTTCGAGAAAAAGCGAGTCCGCCGCCGCCGCCAGGGCGGTCGCGGCGGCGGCGGCCAGAAGGCGCCGGCCGATCCCTTGGCCCCGCGCGGCAGGGTCGACGCCGATCGTCAGGATTTCCGCCTCGCCGCCACCGGCCCGCGCGAGCACGAACCCCGGAGGCGTCGCATCCGGATCGCCGTCTGCCGGGGAAGGGACGGCCATCAGGGCAAAGGCGCCGGGCATTGCAAGGAGGCGGGCGATCGAAGATGCATCCCAGGCCTCGGCGAAACACAGCGCGTGAAGGGCGGCGAGGCGCTCCGCCGTTTCCTTGCCGGCGGGGCGGATTTCGATGTCCACCCCCGCGCTCACGCCGCCTCGCCGGGATCGCGGCCACCGGGAAGCTTTGCATCGGGCGCGCGGAGATAGAGCGGCGCCGGCGGCGCAAGGAAGGCCTCCGCCCCTCTCTCGCCGAAACGGCGCAAGGCAATGCGGGCGACGGCCGAGGCGTCTGGCTGCGGACGGGTACCGGAAGTGCGAAACGGGCGTCCGCTCGCCGAGAGGACACCCGTCATCAGCGGTGTTCCCGTCCCCACGAGGACGAGGGGGCCGCCGGGCAACCGCGACAGCACATCGCCAAGGGCCACAAGGAGGGGCTCCGTCCGTTCCGAGCCGTCTGCGGAAAAGGTCTGCATATAGACCTCGTCGCGCCGGGCATCGAAAGAGGCAAGGACGATCTCGTCCGCTTCGGCCGCAACCGGTTCGGCTATCGCCTCGAGCGCCGTCACGCCAACAAGCGGAAGGTCCAGCGAAAGCGCGATGCCGCGCGCCGCCGCGAGGCCGACGCGAAGGCCCGTGAAGGTGCCGGGTCCGACGGTGACGGCAAGCGCATCGAGATCGGCAAAGCCGAGCGCCGCCTCGGCGAGCACCGTTTCCACCATCGGCATCAGCGCTTCGGCGTGGCCGCGCGTGCGCTCCTCGAAGAGCGACGCAATTTCCTCCTCGCCGTCGCGGACAGCCGCAGAAAGCGCGCCCTGCGCGGTATCGAAGGCGAGAAGGATCAAGGAGAAGTGCTCCGTTTCCCGGCGGCTCTCAGACGATGCTGCAGGCGTCGTCGAAAGGAAGGCGCGGGCTTCGCTCGAAGAGACCGGCGGGATCGCCATAGCCGAGATTGCAGAGGAAGTTCGATTTGACGCTGGTGCCCGCAAAGAAGAGTTCGTCGACCTTGTTCATGTCGAAGCCGGACATGGGACCGCAATCGAGACCGAGCGAGCGGGCAGCGATCATGAAATAGGCGCCCTGCAGCGATCCGTTGCGGAAGGCGTTCATCTCCGCCCATTCGTCGGACCAGTTGAACCAGGTCTTTGCCTCCGGCGCATGCGGAAAGAGTTCCGGCAGCCGCTCGTAGAACTTCACGTCATAGCCGATGATCGCGGTGACGGGCGCCTGCAAGGTCTTTGCGCGATTGCCTTCCATCAGTGCCGGCGCGAGCTTTTCCTTTGCTTCCTTCGACGTCACGAAAACGATGCGGGCGGGCGACATGTTGGCGCTGGTCGGCCCCCATTTCATCAGGTCGTAGAGTTCCTTCAGCAACGCGTCGGAAACGGGTTTGTCCTGCCACGCATTATGGGTGCGGGCCGCACGGAAAATGACGTCGAGCGCTTCGTCCCCAAGCTTGCCGTTCATTGGTTTCTCCTTCGCAAATAAACAGAAACAGATGGCGTCACGATAGCGCTTTCAGCCGCGCGCGCCAGTCCGGGGCGCATGCCCCTGACCGGCGGTCAGATCTGGCGCACTTCGACGATCTCGGGGATGTAGTGCTTCAGCATGTTCTCCACGCCGCGCTTCAGCGTGATGGTGGAGGAAGGACAGCCGGCGCAGGC
>JACIYQ010000357.1 GCA_014359855.1 Parvibaculum sp. | reverse complement strand
CAGTTTTCTGCGGCTTTCTGGCCTTCATGCTCGATGATCGAGGCGAGCAGCGAGACGTTGTAGATGTTCGATGAGGAGCGCATGCAGATCTCGCCCTTGTGCGAAGGGTCGGCGAGATCGTCATAGGTTTCGAGCTTGTCGGGGCGGCCCATCTTCTTGTTGTAGACGATGATCCGCGCGCGCTTCGACAAACCGAACCAGAGCCCGTCGGGATGGCGCAGATGCGCGGGAATCCTTGTCTCAAGCACTTCCGATTGCACCGGTGAGAAGAGCCCCTTCTCCTCCGCGCGCCATAGCCGCCCCGCATCGACCGTCACAAGAATGTCTGCCGGGCTGTACTTCCCCTCGCGTTCGATGCGGGCGATGAGCTCATCGCTCTCACCCTCGATCAGGTTCACGCGGATGCCCGTCTCCTCCGTGAAGTGATCATAGAGGGCGAGATCGGTGTCGTAGTGACGGGCGGAATAGATGTTGACCTCCTGTGTCCCGGCCTTCGCACCGACAGCGGCGGCAAGGCCCGAGGCAGCAATGAGGACGGTGGCAAGCAGGCGAAACATGAGGGAAACCGCTATTTCTGATAACGAGTTGCAATTGCATACGGGGAGCCTAGCCGCTGGGCAGGCCGGATGCAAGACGGGCCGGGCGAGGCGAAAGGTCGCGTCAAATGGCGAAAATGAAGGTTCCGCGCGGGTCGAATCGGAGCGAAACAGCCTCTCCGACGGCAAGGCCGTCGAGGTCGGACACCCTGGCGCGAAGCGGCTCGAAGGCCGGGAAGCTCTCGCTTGAGAGCAGGATCAGCCAGTCGCGACCGAGAAAGCGGATGTCGGCGATCATGAAAGTATCGTTGGCGCCCCCTGCCGGTTCGAGCGTGACAGCCTCTGGCCGCACGATGACCTCGACCGGCGCGCCATCCTCGAAATTCTCCGCCGGAACTGGACCATAGGCCGTTATCGCGGCGCCCCGGTCGACGATCGCGGGAAAGCGCTGTGCCTCGCCAAAAAGCGATGCCACCAAGGCACTTGCGGGGTTCGTGTAGAGCTCTTCGGGCGTCGCGCATTGCGCGATCCGGCCACCCTCCATCACGGCGATGCGGTCGGCGATCTCCATGGCTTCAACGGGATCATGCGTCACGACGAGCGTTACCACACCGGCGGCCTTGAGGGCCCGGCGCGCCTCCTCGCGAAGCGCGCGGCGGCGCGTGACATCAACGCTCGCGAACGGTTCGTCGAGCAGCATGGCGGCCGGTGAAGGAGCTAGCGCCCGGGCAAGCGCGACGCGCTGCTGCTGACCGCCGGACAGCGTGTGCGGATAGCGTTCCTCGAAGCCTGCAAGTCCCACCGACACCAGACGTTCGGCGACAATGCCTCGAATCTCGTCCCTGGGCCTTCCGGCAATGCCAAAGGCTATGTTTTCCGCCACGGTCAGATGCGGAAAAAGAGCATGATCCTGGAAGACCATGCCGGAGGAGCGGCACTCGGGCGGCACATCGCGGCCAGGCGCTGCGAGCCGCGCACCGCCGAGATCGATGCTGCCTTCCTGCAAAGCCTCCAGCCCCGCAGCCAGCCGCAACAGAGTCGTCTTGCCGCTGCCGGACGGGCCCAGCAGGCAAAGGATCTCTCCCGGCCGCGCCTCCAGCGACACGCCGGACAGCACCCGATGACTGCCATAGCTGTGGCCGACGTTCCGGAACGCCAGGGACATCAAAACTCCTCTCGGGCGGGACTTATCGCCGCATCACATGCAAATGCGTGGCAAAATTACTTTGCCGC
>JACIYQ010000356.1 GCA_014359855.1 Parvibaculum sp. | reverse complement strand
CAGGACCGCGCGCTCGCCTTCCATCCGCCCTGGCTCTATGCGGGCTATGTCGGGTTTTCCATGACCTTCTCCTTCGCCATCGCCGCCCTCATCGAGGGCAAGGTCGATGCCGCATGGGCGCGCTGGGTCCGGCCCTGGACGCTGGCCGCATGGCTGTCCCTCACCATCGGCATCGCCATGGGCTCGTGGTGGGCCTATTACACGCTTGGCTGGGGCGGTTTCTGGTTCTGGGACCCGGTGGAGAACGCGTCGCTGATGCCCTGGATCGCGGGCACGGCGCTCCTGCATTCAGCCATCGTCGCGGAAAAGCGCGGCGCGCTCAAAAGCTGGACCATCCTGCTGGCGATCCTTGCCTTCTCGCTATCTCTGCTCGGCACCTTCCTCGTGCGCTCCGGCGTTCTCACCTCCGTTCACGCCTTTGCCGTCGATCCCGCGCGCGGCATCTTCATTCTCGGCATTCTGATCGTCTTTGTCGGCGGCTCGCTCGCGCTTTATGCATGGCGTGCGCCGCTGCTGAAGACGGGCGGCATCTTCGCGCCGGTGAGCCGCGAAGGCGCACTCCTCATGAACAATCTGCTGCTCTCCGCTGCCGTTGCATCCGTCTTTATCGGCACTCTTTACCCGCTGCTGCTCGATGCGATCTCCGGCGCCAAGATCACGGTGGGTCCGCCCTTCTTCAACTACACATTCGTGCCGCTCTTCGTGCCGCTCCTCTGCCTCGTTCCGCTCGGGCCTTTGCTCAGCTGGAAGCGGGCGGATGTGAAAGCGGCGGCCGAACGGCTGATGGCGGCGGCGGGGCTTGCCTTCATCGCCTGTCTTGCGACATTTGCCGTCGCCCATGACGGACCCTGGCTCGCGCCTTTCGGCATGGCGCTTGCCGTCTGGCTCGTCGCGGGGGCGGCATCCGAAATCGCCTGGCGCATCCGCCTCTTCTCGACGCCGCTTTCCCAAAGTCTCGATCGCGCCCGCCGCCTGCCGCGCGCCGCATGGGGAACGGCGCTCGCGCATGGCGGGCTCGGCATTGCCGTGGCGGGCATCGTCGGCGTCACGGCCTGGCAGAGCGAATTGATCACCACGCTTGCGCCCGGCGAGAGCGCCGGGATCGCGGGTTACACGCTGACGCTCGAACGCGTCGGCATGCGCGACGGCCCGAACTACGAAGCGACGGTCGGCGTGGTTCGCGTATCGGAGGGAGGCCGCGATCTGGGTATCCTCACGCCGGAGAAGCGCCGCTTCCCCGCCGAGCGTCAGGAGAAGACAGAGCCCGCCATCCGCACCAATGGTTTCGCGGACCTCTATGTCGTTCTGGGCGAGCCCGCGGACGACGGCAAATGGGTGGTCCGTGCCTATCGCAACAATCTCGCCCCGTGGATATGGATCGGCGGCGCCATCATGGCGCTTGGCGGCGTCATGTCGCTCGCCGACCGCCGCCTCCGCGTCGGTGCGCCAACACGCGCCCGGTTGCGCGCGGCCCCGGCGGAGTAGCGCCATGCGCCGTCTGCTCGCCGCAGCACTTCTGTCCCTCTCCCTGGCCGTTCCTGCCTTCGCGCTCGTCTCGCCCTCCGAGCGGCTGCCCGATCCCGAACAGGAGGCTCGCGCACGGGAGATATCGAAGGAGCTTCGCTGCCTCGTCTGCCAGAACCAGTCGATCGACGATTCCGATGCGGAACTGGCGGGCGATCTTCGCCGTATCGTCCGTGAGCGGATCGCCGCGGGCGACACGGACGAGGAAGTGCTCGATTTCGTCGTCGCGCGCTATGGCGAGTTCGTGCTGATGACGCCGCGCTTCAGGCCGGCGACCTGGGTGCTCTGGCTCACGCCCGGGCTCGTTCTTTTCGGGGGTGGTGCGGTGGCGGTGCTCTTCCTGCGCCGGAAGCGGCGGGAGACTGCGGCTCCAGGCCTCACCGGTGAGGAGGAGGCCCGTCTCGCGGAGCTGACGGGCCGCAGGAATCCGCCGGATTCCGCGCCCTGAACGCGCCTTTATTCCGCATTACATTTTAGTAATGTTTTGGACATGATTTGGAAAGGATCAGGGAAGGATTCTGTTCTCCAAACATGCCGCCGCCGCTCATCCGGCTGGGCGATGAGGTGGCACAACGACAGGGAGTTATCCATGCGGAACGGTCGCGAAACATCACTGCGCCCCACACGACGTCTCACGGCTCTTGCGATCGCCGGCGCGCTCGCCTTCACCACGCCTGCTTTTGCCGAAACGGCGCCTCTCGACACACAGTCTGCCGCGCCCGCGGCAAGCGCGCTCGAGCGCTTGCCGAGCTTTGCGGACCTGGTCGAGAAGGTGAACCCGGCTGTGGTCAGCATTCGCGTCGACGAAGAGGTGACTGCCACCGCGCCTGCGGTGCCGGACCTGCCTTTCCCGCCCGGCAGCCCTTTCGAGAAATTCTTCCGCGATCTCCAGCCGCAAGGTCCGGACGGCAAGCCGCGCTCGCGCCACGCGACCGCGCTTGGCTCCGGTTTCCTGATTTCGGCGGACGGCTACATCGTCACGAACAATCACGTCGTCGGCGACGGCAAGGACATCACGGTCATCCGCGACGACGGTAGTGAAATGAAGGCGGAGCTGATCGGCAAGGACTCGAAGACCGATCTCGCGCTCGTAAAGGTCGAAAGCAAGAAGCCGCTGCCCTACGTCGTCTTCGGCGACTCCGAAAATGTGCGCGTCGGTGACTGGGTGCTCGCGGTCGGCAATCCCTTCGGCCTCGGCGGCACCGTTACCACCGGCATCGTCTCGGCTCGCGGCCGCCAGATCGGCGCCGGTCCCTATGACGACTTCATTCAGATCGATGCTTCGATCAACAAAGGCAATTCCGGCGGTCCCACCTTTGACGTGCATGGCAACGTGGTTGGCGTGAACACGGCGATCTTCTCGCCGACTGGCGGCAGCGTCGGTATCGGTTTCGCAATTCCTTCCTCGATTGCGAAGAACGTGGTGGCCCAGCTCAAGGACAAGGGCAAGGTCACGCGCGGCTGGCTTGGCGTCACCATTCAGCAGGTGGATGACGAGGTGGCCTCGTCGCTCTCTCTCGACAAGCCCCGCGGCGCACTCGTTGCCCAGGTGGGCGAGGGCAGCCCCGCCGAGAAGGCCGGCATCAAGACCGGCGACGTAATCGTCGGCGTCAATGGCAAGAAGATGGAAGACGTGCGGGCCGTGAGCCGCACCGTCGCCGACCTTGAGCCCGAGAGCGACGCGAAGCTCGTCGTCTGGCGCGATGGCCGCGAGAAGACCATCGGTGTCCGGATTGGCACCTTCCCCGAAAACCCGCAAATGGCGGCCGCTACCGAACCGGGGGCCGAACCCGAAGCCGTGACCACGGAAAGCCTCGGCCTTGCTCTTGCGGACTCGCCGGACGGCGTCATCGTGAAGAGCGTCGACCCCGCGAGCGATGCGGCCGAAAAGGGCATTCAGCCCGGCGATATCGTCGTGAAGGTGTCCGGCCGCGACGTGAAGAAGCCTGCGGATGTTGTTGCCGGTGTCGAGGAAGCAAACAAGGCGAAGAAGAGCTCGGTGCTTCTTCTCCTTCGCAGCGACAACCAGCAGCGTTTCGTGGCCCTCACGTTGCAGAAGTCGTAGCGCGAAAAAACCTGGCCGGTCGCCATGTGGCCCGG
>JACIYQ010000355.1 GCA_014359855.1 Parvibaculum sp. | reverse complement strand
CCCTCGTCGTTCGTGACGATGGAAATCATCATGCCGAAATCGCGCCCGAAGTTCATCGGCAGCCAGCGGTACCAGTGGATCCCCTGCCAATAGCGGGGCCCCCAGCTCTTGTCACGAAGGCCGAAGCCGCAAATATCGAAGCTTTCTTCGCCAACCCTGAAACGTCGCTTTGCGGCCATGTGCTGTTCGTAATGCGCCTTGGCAAAGGACTTTTCGGGATCGAGATCAAGGGGGGATCCGTCCTCTCTCACAGTCTCGCCGCCGAACATTGTCGAGACGCCTTCGTAGTCGAGTTCCACCTCGCGCGGAACGACCGGGTTCTCCTTGAAGGCCTTGGCAGGGTCCGCCATGTCGAGCGGATTGGAGAGAACGACGACCTTGCCGGAAAAGGTAAGGCGCAGGCGCTTGAACGGCTCGACCACCTCGATCTTCATACCCCCGGCGTTCATCTCCTCGTTACCGGAGATTTTCGGCTTTGCGTAAGCGAATGCGACGCGGCCGCCCGGCAGGTACAGGCAAACCGACATTTCCGCATAACCTTCATTCGGCCGGTTGCCGAGGCGGAACCAGCCGCCGATTTTTGTTTGCGGATCGAACGCGTTGAAATACATGCTCTCATTATAGTTCGGGGCGGCGTCCGGCGTATGGGTGCATTCATCCTCCGTCAGAAGCCGGATCATCGTTCCGGACTGGGCGGTGGCCATGCCATTCTCTCCCTGGGGTCTGTTCCGGCGGGCTTCTGATCGTCCCGCGGCGATATCTGTCCGGCCATGATGAAGCGCATGCACCTGACAGGGAAGCCCTGCAATGATAAGAAGGGCGGGGGCGTGCTGGAGGCCAGCGCCCCCGGCGTCAACGTGGCGCCAAATGGGACTTGGCGGGAGGATGCGGCAGACCGAATGAGCGATCAGGACAGTGAAAACGCCGGGAAGACGGATGAGCCATCTTTGATTCTGCCGGCCCGGCATGTCGGCTTCATGACGAGGCTCAGAAACTATTTTTTCACCGGGCTTGTCGTTGCCGCGCCCATCGGCCTCACGATATGGATCGTGCGCTGGTTCATCGACCTCGTCGATACCTGGTTCACGCCGTTGATCCCGAGCCAGTATCAGCCCGACAATTACCTGCCATTCGACCTTCCGGGCCTCGGCCTTCTGATCGCCTTCGTTCTGCTCACGCTGCTCGGCGCGCTGACGGCGAATTTCTTTGGGCGCGCGGTACTCACATTCGGCGAGCGTATCGTTTCGCGCATGCCGGTCGTGCGAAGTATCTACGGAGCGCTGAAGCAGATTTTCGAGACGGTGATTTCGCAATCCGCCGCATCGTTTCGTGAGGTGGGACTGATCGAATATCCCCGCGAGGGCATCTACTGCATCGTCTTCATCGCGACACAAACGAAAGGCGAGATTGTTCACAAGACGGGCGAGGAGCTCATCAGCGTTTTTCTTCCGACGACGCCGAACCCGACATCGGGATTTCTTCTCTTCGTCCCCAGGCAAGATGTGCACGTCCTCGACATGACGATCGAGGAAGGTGCAAAGCTCATCATTTCTGCAGGCCTCGTGGAGCCATCGCACAAAATGAAGGACACCGTCGAGACGGCGGTACCGGTTTCCAATCCCGCTTCAGCCTGACCGAAGATAGCGGATCGCCTCGTCGCGCTCGAAGAGATAGAGCAGGATGCGCAGTGCCTTGCCGCGTTCGCTTTCGAGGTCCGGATCGCGGTCGATGATCATGCGCGCGTCGTCATGCGCGGCGGCGAGCAGATATTTCTGTTCCTCGATGTTAGCGATCCGGAAAGTGGGCAGGCCGCTCTGACGCGTGCCGAGAAGTTCGCCCGCACCGCGCAGACGGAGGTCCTCTTCTGCGATCCTGAAACCGTCCTCCGTCTCGCGCATAATCTTGATGCGCGCAGCAGCTGTCTCTCCGAGCGGCGCGTGATAGAGAAGAAGACAACTCGACTTGTCACCCCCGCGGCCGACGCGTCCTCTAAGCTGGTGAAGCTGGGCAAGACCGAAACGCTCCGCGTGCTCGATCACCATGACAGTTGCCGAGGGTACGTTGACCCCAACTTCGATAACGGTTGTCGCAACGAGAATTCTGATCTCGCCGCTTTCGAAGCGCGCCATCACGGCGTCCTTGTCCACGGGCTTCATACGCCCGTGAACGAGACCTACAATGTTGCCGAAAACGGCGTGCAGATGTTCATAGCGCTGCTCGGCGGCGGCGGCATCCACGTCGTCGGACTCATCGACAAGCGGACAAACCCAATAGACCTGCGCGTTCCCCGCGATTGCTCTGTTGAGGCTCGATACCACGTCCTCCAGCCGTTCAAGCGGCAGGGCGCGGGTATCGACAGGCTTCCTTCCTGGCGGCTTTTCGTCGAGCCTTGACACATCCATGTCGCCATAGGCGGTGAGGGTGAGGGTGCGCGGAATGGGCGTCGCGGTCATGACAAGCACATCCGTCCCCGGTCCGCCCTTCGATGTGAGCATGAGCCGTTGATGCACGCCGAAGCGATGCTGCTCGTCGACCACGGCGAAGGCAAGCGCGCGGAACGCGACATCTTCCTGGAAGAGGGCATGCGTGCCCACGAGAATGTCTACCTCGCCGCTTGCGGCGGCGCCGAGAAGGTCCTCCCTGCGCTTGCCTTTCTCGCGGCCCGTCAGCAGTTCGATGCGGACGCCCGCCGCCTCGCAAAGCGGCGCGAGCGTCGCATAATGCTGACGCGCGAGGATCTCGGTCGGCGCCATCATGGCCGCCTGGAAGCCCGCCTCGACCGCCGTCAGCATTGCAAGCAACGCAACGACTGTCTTCCCGCTGCCGACATCGCCTTGAAGAAGGCGCAGCATGCGATGCTGACTTTTCATATCGGCGTCGATTTCGGCAAGAGACCTTGCCTGCGCGCCCGTGAGCGCAAAGGGCAGGGCGGCTTCGACCTTCCGGCGAAGATGCCCATCCCCCTCGATTGAACGGCCCGGCAGCCGGCGCATGCGCAAGCGGACCAATCCGAGAGCGAGTTGGTTAGCCAGCAATTCGTCGTAGGCGAGGCGAGCGCGTGCGGGAGCGGAAGGCTCCACGTCGCGGGCGGATTGCGGCGCATGGGCATCGAGAAGCGAGGGCCGCCATGAACCCCATCCCTGCGCCTTGAGCCAGGGTCCGTTCTGCCATTCAGGCAGGTCGGGGAGGAGCGTCAGGGCCCCACGCACCGCCTTCTGGATCGACTTGAGGGGCAGGCCCGCCGTCAGCGGATAGACAGGCTCAAGAAGCGGCAGATCCTTGAGCCCATCCGGGGACACGATGTGGTCCGGATGCGTCATCTGCGGCGCGCCCTGATAGAACTCGATCCGGCCCGAGAGGACGCGCCGCTCGCCCTCGGGCATTGTTTTTGCGATGTAGTCGGGCCGGGGGTTGAAGAAGACGATCTGCATCTCGCCCGTCTCGTCGAAGACGTGTACCCGGTAGGGAAGCCGCTTCGTGCGGGGAGGGACATGCAGCCCCACTGTGACCTCGATAGTGGCGATTTCTCCATCCCGGACTTCTGCTATTTTTGGCCGGGCCCGCCGGTCGATAAGGCCTGAGGGCAGGTGCCAAAGGAGATCGATCACCTTCGTCCCGGCGAGCTTTTCGACCAGCTTTTCGAGGCGCGGCCCTATGCCCGGCAGCGAGCGCGCCGGGGCAAAAAGTGGGAAAAGGATTTCAGGCCGCATCGCAGCCCCGATCATCAAGGGGAATCATGAGCCCATTCTAATGACATGTGGGCGCTCACGGTCTATATCCCGCCCATGCGTATTGGAGAGAGACATGGCCGAAGATAACAGCCCGCTCGGCCGGGACGCGCGCCTGAGACGGCTCCGGTTCCGCGCCTGGCATCGGGGCATCAAGGAAATGGACCTGATCCTGGGCCACTTCGCGGACGAAACCCTGGATTCCCTGTCCGATTCCGAGGTCGATGAGTTCGAGAGCCTGATCGGTGTCGAGGACACGACGCTTTACAACTGGGTCACCGGGCGCGAAAACGTGGTCCCCGAACACGATACGGCGCTTCTCGCCCGTATCCGGACATTCCAGCATATGAAGGGACCGCTCTGGCAGCGATAGCCGGGCCGCCAATTCGTTGAAGAAGCTTGCGGAGATCGTATCGGCGCCGGGCCGTCTCACTCTGGGCGAGGTGCCCGAGGGTTTTGACGCGCTGGCGCTTGCCGACATGGCGCGGCAGGTCCATGCCGATTCCGGCAGCGCAGTCGTTCATGTCGCGCGCGACGACGCGCGTATGAGCGCGCTTGTCGAGGCTCTCGCCTTTTTCGCACCGGATCTGGACATCGAAGCGATTCCGGCCTGGGACTGCCTGCCATACGACCGTGTATCGCCGCAGGGCGACATCAGTGCCCGGCGTATGGCCGCGCTGTCGCGGCTTGCGGCCTGCGCCGAAGCGGGCAGCGCCAGGCCGCTCGTGGTGGTGGCGACCGTCAATGCGATGCTGCAACGGGTCCCGCCCCGCGAGATGGTGAAGACCTCCGCCTGGTCGGCCCGTACCGGAAACCGGATAGATCTCGACGGCCTTACGGCCTATCTCGCCGCCAATGGCTATAACCGTACGGGAACCGTGCGCGAGCCGGGCGAGTTCGCCGTACGTGGCGGCATCGTCGATATCTATCCGTCGGGCTTCGATCTTCCCGTTCGCCTCGACATGTTCGGCGACACGCTGGATGCGATCCGGACTTTCGACGAGGCAACGCAGAGGACCGTCGGCCAACTCAAAGGTATCGAACTGGTTCCGGCCAGCGAAATTCACCTCGATAGCGAGACGATCCGTCGCTTCCGCGCGGCATATGTTTCGCGGCTCGGTGCGGTGACCGACGGCGATCCGCTTTACGAGGCGGTAAGCCAGGGCCGCAAGCATGCGGGCATGGAGCATTGGCTGCCGCTCTTTCACGAAAAGCTCGAAACGGTTTTTGACTATGTTCCCGGCGCACTTCTCACGCTCGATGCGCAGGTGGAGGAGGCCAGGGATGCGCGACTTGAACTGATTGGCGATTACTACGAGGCGCGCGCGGAAGCACGAAAGACCGCGCGGGACGCAAAGCTCGCGACGGATGCGCCGAGCTACAAGCCGCTGCCGCCCGAAGCGCTCTATCTGACGGGCGATGAATGGAAGACGCTGACCGGCGAACGGCGCGTGCGTGCACTTTCTCCGTTCAGCGTGCCTGAAGGCGCAGGCATCAATCTCGGTGGCCGGCAGGGCCGGAGCTTTGCGCCGGAACGCTCCCAGGAAGGCGTGAACATCTTCGAGGTTCTCGGCGGCCATATTGCGGGCCTCCGCAAATCCGGGAAGCGTGTCGTCATAGCGAGCTGGAGCGAGGGGTCGCGAGACCGGCTTCAGCATGTTCTTGGCGATCATGGTATCGGGAATGTTCTCATTGCCGAAGACTGGAAGGATGTTAACGCCGTTAACAAAAGCGTTGTTTCACTGATTGTTCTCGGTATCGAGGCTGGATTTGAAACAGACGAGCTTGCCGTCATCGGCGAACAGGATGTCCTCGGCGACAGACTCATCCGTCAACGGCGGAAAAAGCGCGCGGAAAACTTCCTCACCGAAGCGACAAGCCTGAGCCCCGGCGATCTCGTCGTTCATGTCGATCACGGCATTGGCCGCTTCGAGCGCCTGCAGACAATCGACGTCATGGGCGCGCCGCATGATTGTCTGCTGCTCGTCTATCACGGCGGGGACAAGCTCTACCTGCCGGTCGAGAACATCGAACTCCTGTCGCGCTATGGCGCCGACGAGAGCGATGCACAGCTCGACAGGCTCGGCGGTACGGGCTGGCAAGCGCGCAAGGCACGCCTGAAGGAGCGCATCCGCGAGATGGCGGGTGAACTCATCCGCATCGCGGCTGCGCGCGAACTCAAGAGTGCACCGAAGATCGAGCCGCAGCCCGGCTCCTACGATGAATTCTGCGCGCGTTTTCCGTTCACGGAAACGGACGATCAGCTTCAGGCCATCGAAGCGGTGCTCGAAGACCTTGCGCGCGGACGTCCGATGGACCGGCTCGTTTGCGGCGATGTGGGTTTCGGCAAGACGGAAGTTGCACTTCGTTCGGCTTTCGTCGCCGCCATGGCTGGTTATCAAGTGGCGGTCATCGTGCCGACTACGCTTCTTGCCCGCCAGCATTACCGGACATTCGCCACACGCTTTCAGGGTCTTCCCATTAAAGTCCGTCAGATGTCGCGCCTCGTCTCCGCGAAAGATATGACCGAGACGAAGGAAGGGCTTGCAAGTGGCGATATCGATATCGTCATCGGAACTCACGCGCTTCTCGGAAAGCAGGTGAAGTTCCGCAATCTCGGTCTCGTCATCGTCGACGAGGAGCAGCACTTCGGCGTTGTTCACAAGGAACAGTTGAAGAAGCTGCGGGCCGAAGTTCATGTGCTGACCCTGACCGCAACGCCGATCCCGCGCACGTTGCAGCTCGCGCTTTCGGGCGTGCGCGAACTCTCGATCATCGCCACACCGCCGGTGGACCGGTTGGCTGTTCGCACCTATGTCTCGCCCTTCGACTCTGTGGTCGTGCGTGAAGCCTTGCTGCGCGAGCACTATCGCGGCGGACAAAGCTTTTATGTCGTTCCGCGCATCGCCGATCTCGGCGATGCGGAGGAATTCCTTCGCCAATACGTGCCGGAGATCAAGTTCATCTCCGCGCATGGGCAGATGGCCGCAGGCGAAATCGAAGACAAGATGACCGCCTTCTATGACGGAAAATACGACGTTCTCGTCTCGACGACGATCGTGGAGTCGGGACTCGACATCCCGACCGCGAATACCCTCGTCGTTCATCGCGCCGACATGTTCGGCCTGGCGCAGCTTTATCAGCTGCGGGGGCGGGTGGGGCGCTCGAAGGCGCGGGCCTATGCCTACCTCACCGTCCCGCCGCACCGGACATTGACGCCCGGCGCCGAAAGAAGGCTACGGGTTCTGCAATCTCTCGACTCCCTCGGCGCGGGCTTCTCTCTCGCCAGCCACGATCTCGACATACGCGGCGCAGGTAATCTGCTTGGCGACGAGCAATCCGGTCATATTCGCGAGGTCGGTTACGAGCTCTATCAGGAGATGCTCGAAGAAGCCGTTGCCTCCATGCGCGGCACCGGCGAGGAAGAGGACGGCCACTGGTCGCCACAGATCAATGTGGGCACACCCGTTCTCATTCCCGACAATTATGTCCTCGACCTTGATGCCCGCATGGCTCTCTACCGGCGCCTTTCCGACGTCGAGACAAGAGCCGAAATCGACGGCTTTGCCGCGGAGCTCATCGATCGTTTCGGCAAGCTCCCTGAGGAGGTCGAATTCCTGCTGAAGATTGTCGAGATCAAGGGGCTCTGCCGCTCGGCCAACGTCGAGAAGATCGAAGCAGGGCCCAAGGGCATCGTGCTGACACTGCGCGACAACACCTTCCCCAATCCTGCGGCTCTTGTCGAACTCATCAACGACGAGCGCGGCAAGGCGAAGCTCCGCCCGGACCACAAGCTGGTCTTCAAGCGCGATTGGGAAACGCCCGCGGAGCGTCTCGCCGGCGCATATCGGCTCATGAGCACACTCGCGAAACTTGCCGGCCAGACGAAGGCGGCGTAAGTCAGCCTTGCGGTTTCGCCCGCCACAGTCCCCAGATGACGAGGGCGACGCCGATCACCATGGCGCCGGAGATCGTGATCAGCAGGAAGGCAATCACGCCCTCCTGAAAGCTGCTGCCCATGAGACCGTTTGCGGAGATCGGCATCATTGAGGCGCCGGCGCCCCATACACCCCCAAGCAAGACGCCCAGCCAGTTCGCATAAGCCGCGTAGACGACCATCCAGAAGGCAAAAAGCAGAACGCCGCGCGCGAGCGCCAGGTGATGCCAGAAGAGACCCAGCACCGCGAGGAAGGTGCCGTTCATCAATCCCTCGAGATGGGCCGACAATCCCATGCGCGGATTGGCGAAGGCACCTGAGACGAATCCGGTGAGCAGGCCCAGCATGAAGAGGATCATGCCAAGCAGAATGAGTTGCCGCCCGAGCGGTGAGAGTTGCGATGTCATGTTGGTCCCCCCCCCAAAAAAAAGATGCGGCTAGCTGACGGCCGCCTCGGCTTCCTCGGCTTCACGCGCGAGCAACTTGTCGAACATCCTGACCAGCGTTTCGGGTTCCTGCGCGCCGACCATCACCCATTGAGAGTTGATGACGAAACTCGGCACGCCTTGAATGCCCATCTGACGCGCCATCGCATCTTCCCGGCGGATCAGTTCCTTGTCGGCGTCTTTCAGCAGAAGATCGCGGACGATATCGACATCCATCCCGGCTTCGTTCGCTGCATCGAGCAGGACGTCGTGCGAACCGACATCCTCTCCGTCTTCGAAATAGCGGCGGAACAGAATGTCGACCATCTCGTTCTGGCATCCGGCCGTACCGGCCCAACGGACCAGACGGTGGCTGTCGAGCGTGTTGGGCGA
>JACIYQ010000354.1 GCA_014359855.1 Parvibaculum sp. | reverse complement strand
TCCCGGCTGCTCTGGCCGCTGATTGCTCTTGGAGCGCTCACGCCGATCTATCTCGGCATGATGGCGGGCTACGGTGTTCTTGCCTTCAACATCTCCTATCTGGGGCTCGCCCTCTGCATCGCCATTCTCGAGCGCGCGATGCCACATGAAAGGCTTTGGCTCGCGAATGATGGGCAGATGGGTCCCGACCTCGCGCATACGGTGCTGAACAAGGGCATGGCGCAGGTGATCGTGGTGATGATCCTCGTCACGGGGTTTGCCAGGTGGTTGGAACCCTCCGGCGGACCGCTCTGGCCTGGGACCTTGCCGCTTTTCGCGCAGATCGCGCTCGGCCTCGTGGTCGTCGAGGCAGGCCTCTACTGGAAACACAGGCTCGCCCATGAATGGCCCTGGCTCTGGCGTTTCCACGCCGTGCATCACAGCGTGACGCGGCTCTGGTTCTTCAACACCGGCCGGTTCCACGTCGTCGATACGGCGACAGGCCTCCTTGTCGGCATGCCCGTATTGCTGCTGCTGGGCGCGCCGCAGCCCGTCCTGCTCATGGTGAGCGCGGTGACGGCGGTCATCGGCATGCTCACCCACTGCAACATCGAGATGCGCTGCGGTCCGCTCAACTACGTGTTCAACACGCCCGAGCTGCACCGATGGCACCACTCGAAAGTGCTCGACGAAGGCAACAGGAACTACGGTGAGAACCTGATGCTCTTCGACATGATCTTCGGCAGCTACATCAATCCGCCGCGCCGCCCGCCCGCCGGCATCGGGATCGACGCGCCCATGCCGCCGAATTTTCTCGGCCAGTTGAAGGCTCCCTTCACGCGCGCGCCGCTCTGAGCGGCCTCAGGCCCCGGGCGTATAGGCGACCGGCATCTCCTTCAACCCGTAGATGAAGTTCGAGCGCATGCGCCGGGCCGGTCCCGAGACGTGAATGTCCGGGGAACGGCGGAGCAGGTCCTCGAAGAGAACCTTGAGCTGCGTCGCCACACTGGGCTTCGTGTAGCGCGAGATCGGCCGCCTGAGCATCGGAACATCCTCCCCATGTTCGATTATTCTTTTGGGGAGAAGCTTACGTACGGCTCTTTCGCGAGGTGGCTCAAGTGACGGAGAATCCGACCGCCGCTTCGAGATCGCGCAGCGCCTGTTCCGGCGTCACCACCTTGATCGTCGTCATGCCGAGCGCCCTGGCGGGCTTCAGGTTGATGCCGAGATCGTCGAGATAGACGCTTGCCGCAGCGGAAACGCCGAGCGCGCCGCAGGCCATCTCGTAGATGCGCGGATCGGGCTTGCGGATGCCGGCCTTGGAGCTTTCGATCACATGATCGAAGAGCGACATGATCTCCTGAACGGCGGCGGCCTTTTCATGGCTGCGCGCCATGCCGGCGCCTTCGCCGGCGGAAACATTGTTGGTGATGCAGCCGACCTTCGCGCGTTCCTTGCAGCGCTTCAGCGCGGTGACCATCTCGGGCCGGATGTCGCCCGACAGAAGCTCGATGATGTCGCGGCCGGGGATACGGGCGCCCTTCGCTTCGGATTCCGCCGCGAACAGGCGGTCGAATTCGTCGAGCGAACATTCGCTGCGTTCGAACAGCGCCCAGGCATTCGTGTCGGGATTGGCCGCGTTGATGGAGCGGATGAAATCCCTCGCGAGGCCCCGTTCCGCCTCATAGCGGTTGAAGGCCTCGAACGGGCTGGACGTCAGCACGCCGCCGAAATCCCAGATAACCGCTTCGACCATGGAGCCGTCCTCACCTGGCCTTGACGAGGCAGTCCTGCCCGGCCGATTTGAGGCTCGAACAGGCCGACTGCGCATCGGCCTTCGTTTCGAAGCCGGCGGCGCGGACACGGTAATAGGTGCCCTTGTCGCCAAGATCGGCCCTCTCGATGTCGAGCGCATGGCCGCCAAGGATCGCGGGGTGCTTCTTCTGGAGCGTGGCCCAGGCGGACTTTGCCGTTCCTTCCTCGCGAAGCGCCATGATCTGCACCACATAGGCCCCGCCGCTCGCGGCAACAGGCGCGGGCGCAGCCGGTTCGGCGGCCGCGGCTTTTTCGGGCGCGGGTTCGGCGGCGGCCGGTGCTGCGGCTTCCGGTTGCGGGGCGGGCGGCGTGATCGAGGCCGGCGCGCTTTCGCTTGCGGCAGGTGCCTCCGCTGGAGCAGGCTCCGCCGATTCGGCGCTCGCGCGAAGCCCGGGCGCTTCTTCCGCCGCGCCGGGCACGGTTGCTTCGGCGTTGGCGGGTTCGGGGGTTGCCGGGGTTTCCGGCGCTTGCGCCATCTGCGCCGGTGCCGCCGGGGCGGGTGTTTCGTCGGGCAGCGCCGTGATCTCCGGCGCAACGGGCGCAACGCCCGAGCCGCCATCGTTCAGCGACAGGGCCACAATGACGCCGCCGAGCAGGGCGAGGCCCACAAAGGCACCCGCGACAAGCCGCGCGCGTCCGCCGCCATCCTCTTCCTCGGGCGTATAGATGATCTCTGGTTCGGGCGGCCTCGGCCGTTCTTCCTCGTCCGTTCCGTACATCTCGGGCCTCTCCGTGGCAAGGCTCGCATAGAGCCTCTGGGACGGACCCTCGCCGGCGCCGATCCCGCTCAAATTCGGCTGCCGCCCGGGCGCAATGGTGACGCGCGAAACCGGATCGACCGAAGAGGGTCCAGCGTCACCCTTGCGCGCAAGCAGGTCGCTCGTCAATGAGGCAGGCTTCTTGGCCATCAGGCGGCGCCCCGGAGAATGCTGTCGGGCGAGCTGCCGTTGGCACCCCCGGAAACGAATGAACCCGAAGTCAGCGGTGAGGTTTCGCGGCCCTGGAGCCGGTCCTCGAGGAAGCTCCAGAGTTCGGATATCTCGTCGGGAGATTTTGTCGAGGAGCCGATCTCCATGACGGTCCGCCCGTCGATCATGCTGGAAGCGAAATCGATTCGCTGGTGCAGGATCGACGGCGCCACCGGGCCGTGATGTGAGAGAGCGATAACGGCCTCCGTGGTGATGCGGGCGCGGGGTGCGGCGCCATTGACGGCGAAGACGAGCGGCTTGCCGATTTCCTCGCAGAGCCGCACGGTCGCGCCTGCGGCGCGCAGGTCGTGAGGGCTCGGGCGGGTCGGAATGACGATGAGGTCGGCCTGCGCGATCACATGGCCGATGGTCGAGGTAATGGCGGGCGGCGTATCGATGATGACGAGCTTCACGCCGCCATCCTTCAGCCTTGCGAGGTCGGCTTCGAGCCCCTCGTCGGAGGCGCGCACGAAGAAGGGCCGTTCGGCCTCGCGCGCGTTCCACCATTGGGAGAGCGATCCCTGCGGATCGGTGTCGATCAGCGCCACGGGCCCGGCGCCCTGGCGCTCGGCCTCGACGGCGATATGACCCGCAAGCGTGGTTTTCCCCGAACCACCCTTCTGGGACGCAAACGCGATGACGTGCATGGCTTAATCCCGATAACCGGCCGCGCGCGATTCCTTCGTCTGCGGCATTCCAAAAAGGACGTACCGGCTGCAATCCGGGAAAGAGCTTTCGCGCTCCCGCGATCCGCCAGCTTGTGCGTGATCGAATATCGAAAAGGCCGAATCAGCCCCCGGGCCGAGAGTAATGTGTGACCCAATCTGGCTCAACATGTGGCAGCGAAAAATGCCTCCACTACCAGAAAATGTGGTGGCGGAGACACATCGAAATGGAGCGAAGCGTCAGCCCCGCGCCCTCTCTGCCGTGATTTTCACCATTGCGCCTGTCAGCCGGGCAAGGTCGTCCGGCTCGATGACAAGCGGCGGCGTCGTGTAGACGATGTTGCCGAAGGGCCTGATCCAGACACCCTCCTCGACGAAGCGCCGCTTCATCGCGTCGAGATCGCCCATCTTGTCGAGTTCGATGACCCCGATCGCGCCTTTGACCCGCACGTCCCGGACGCCGGGCAGCCCGCGCGCGGGTTCGAGTTCGCGGGAAAGCTGCGCGGAGATCGCCGCCACCTGCTCAAGCCGGGGCTCGCGCTCGAACAGGTCGAGCGAGGCGTTCGCCGCCGCGCAGGCGAGCGGATTGCCCGTATAGGTCGGCCCATGCATCAGCGCCTTGCCGGCGCTCTCGCCGAGAAAGGCCTCGAAGACATGTGCCCGCGCCACGGTCGCCGCCAGCGCCATGGTGCCCCCCGTCAGCGCCTTCGACAGCGTCACGATATCGGGCACGATGCCGGCCTGCTCGCAGGCGAACATTGAGCCCGTGCGCCCGAAGCCGGTGAAGATCTCGTCGAGGATCAGCAGCAATCCGTGTTTGTCGCAAAGCGCGCGAAGCGCTTTCAGCGTCTGGGGCGTGTGGAAGCGCATGCCGCCCGCGCCCTGCACCAAGGGCTCGGTCACCACGGCGGCGATCTCATGGCCATGCGCGCCAAGGAACGCGTCGAGCGCGGCGGTCTTTTCCGCGTCCACCGGCAACTCGCAGATGAACTGCTCGGCGATCACGCCCTTGAAGAGCGTGTGCATGCCCTCGTCGGGGTCGCAGACCGACATGGTGGCCAGCGTATCGCCGTGATAGCCGCCCTTGAAGCTGACGAAGCGCGTGCGGCCCCGCTTGCCCTGGTTGATCCCGTACTGCACCGCGATCTTCATCGCGATCTCGACCGAGACCGACCCGGACTCGGAAAAGAACACATGCCCGAGATCGCCCGGCAGTTTTTCCGAAAGCCGCGCCGCCAGCCTGCAGGCCGGCTCATGCGCGAGCCCGCCCAGCATCACATGCGGCATCTTTTCGAGCTGGCGGGTCACCGCCTCGCGAATATGCGGATGGTTGTAGCCATGCGCCGCCGTCCACCACGACGAAATCCCGTCCACGAGTTCGCGACCGTCGGCAAGCGTGAGGCGCACGCCGCCGGTCTTCACCACCGGCAGTGCCATCGGCGTGGTCTGCATCTGCGTATAAGGCAGCCACAGATGCGGCGCACCTTTCATGAGCCAGTCGGGCGGATTGTCGATCAGCGGATTGAGCGGCGGAATGGACATGGATGTTCCGGACCATTGTCTATCTGATATTCGTCATGGCCCGCTTTATGCGGGCCATCCACGCCTTTAATTGCACAAAAAGAAATGAAGACGTGGATGACCCGGACAAGCCGGGTCATGACGGATAAGGCTGGAACGGAATCTTCGGTCCCGTCCCTACTTCTCCGCCGGGCAGCTATGCGCGGGCATGGGCTCGATGCCGAGCTTCTCGAACAGGCGGCGGTCCTTGTCTTCCTCGGGGTTCTTCGCGGTCAGCAGCTTGTCGCCGACGAAGATCGAGTTCGCGCCGGCGAGGAAGCAGAGCGCCTGCTGCTCTGCCGACATGAGTTCGCGCCCCGCCGCGAGCCGCACCACCGATTGCGGCATGGCGATGCGTGCCACCGCGATCATGCGCACGAAGTCGATCGGGTCCACCTTTTCGCTGCGGCCAAGCGGCGTGCCTTCCATCGGCATCAGCATGTTGATCGGCACACTTTGCGGATGTTCGGGCAGGTTCGCGAGCGTCATCAGCATGCCGATGCGGTCGTCCGCGCTCTCGCCCATGCCGACAATGCCGCCCGAGCAGACATTGATGCCCGCATTGCGCACGCGCTCCAGCGTGTCGAGCCGGTCCTGGTACGTCCGTGTACTGATGACGTTCGGATAATATTCTTCCGACGTGTCGACATTGTGGTTGTAATAGTCGAGGCCCGTCTGCGCGAGGCGGTGCACCTGCTGGCCGGAAAGCATGCCGAGCGTCATGCAGGTTTCCATGCCCATGTCCTTCACGCCCTCGATCATGGCGCAGATCATGTCCATGTCGCGGTCCTTCGG
>JACIYQ010000353.1 GCA_014359855.1 Parvibaculum sp. | reverse complement strand
GAGAAGAACAGCATCACCGTCACCGAGCAGGAACTGAACCAGGCCCTCGCCGAGCGCGCCCGCCAGTTCCCCGGGCAGGAGCGTCAGCTCTATCAGTACTTCCAGCAGAACCCTCAGGCCGTGCATGAGCTGCGTGCGCCGATCTTCGAGGACAAGGTCGTCGACTTCATTGCGGAACTGGCCAAGGTCGAAGACAAGCTGGTGAGCCGCGACGAACTCTTCACCGACCCCGATGCGGACGAGCACGAGCATCACCATCATGACCACGATCACGACCATGATCATGATCATGATCATGACCACGACCACGGCGACGAGAACCCGGCCAGGAAGAAGGCCGCGCCCAAGAAGGCTGCTGCCAGGAAGGAAGAGGGCGACGAGAAGAAGCCCGCCGCCAGGAAAGCGCCTGCCAAAAAGAAAAAAGAAGACTGAGCGGCGCCTCGTACCGAACACAGGAAAGGCCCGGACGATCGTCCGGGCCTTTTTCTTTCCGGATTATCGAATGGAGCCGGATACGATCCGGGGCCATTAAGATTTCGTTGGTAAAAAAATCTCGGCCCGGCGCGGAAAAAACCTGTTGCGCGGACTCAGCGATACCTATATTCCCGCGCATCACAAGACGCACACGCACGTGCCGCTGGCCCTTAGCAGGTTTATGCAACGACGGAAGCGTCCTTTTTGGATCACGCCGGTTTAGTAGCCGGGTCTGAAAAAGGGTGTTTACGATGTTCGCTTCCGAGCAGGGCCGCCGTGCCCGTTCGCGCATCTCCATGAAGTCCGCCGCAAAGTCGGTCCCGGCCACGAAACCGGTCGCGCCCGCCAGGTCGGGTCCGCGCCGCAAGCCGCGCCTGCGCCTCGTGCCCAGGGCGGCCGAGCTGCCGCTGGAGCGCGGCGGTCTGCCGCCAAAGATCGCGCGCTACCTCGCAGCCGCCGATATTCCCTCGCCTTGCCTTGTGGTCGATGTCGACATCGTCGCCCACAACTTCGAGGAGCTTGCGCGCTCGCTGCCTCAGGCCCGCATCTTCTACGCCGTGAAGGCGAATCCGGCCGACGAGATCGTCTCTCGCCTGGCGCGCCTCGGCTCGTCCTTCGACACCGCCAGCATGGGTGAGATCGATCTTTGCCTTGCTCATGACGTCTCTCCGGACCGGCTCTCCTTCGGCAACACGATCAAGAAGGAGCGCGACATCGCCGAGGCTTACGGCAAGGGCGTGCGCATGTACGCCTTCGACAGTGCCGCTGAACTCGACAAGATCGCGCGCGTCGCGCCGGGCTCGAAGGTCTATTGCCGCGTGCTCATGGAATGCGAGGGCGCCGAATGGCCGCTTTCGCGCAAGTTCGGTTGCGAGCCCGACATGGCCGCCGACCTTCTCGTGCGCGCCAACGAGCTCGGTCTTGATGCCTATGGCCTATCCTTCCATGTCGGTTCCCAGCAGACCGACCTCTCGCAATACGACAAGGCGCTCGCGCTTTCCCTGTCGCTCTTCCGCGACCTTGAAGCGCGTGGTGTAAACCTGCGCATGGTCAACATGGGCGGCGGTTTCCCGTCGCGCTATCGCACCGACGTGCCGTCGATTGCCGCCTACGGCCAGGCGATCCGCGAAGCGCTTGTCCGGCACTTCGGCGATCGCCAGCCGGAAGTCATCGTAGAGCCCGGCCGCGGCGTCGTCGGCGATGCCGGCGTCATCCAGGCGGAAGTCGTTCTCGTCTCCGAAAAGGGCGGCGGTGATCGGCGGCGATGGGTCTACCTCGATGCCGGCAAGTTCCACGGTCTTGCCGAGACGATGGACGAGGCGATCAAGTACCGTCTGCTGACCTCGAAGGACGGCGGCGATACCTCGCCCGTCGTCCTTGCCGGCCCCACCTGCGACAGCGCCGACATTCTCTACGAGAAGACGGACTATCGCCTGCCCGCCGATCTGCAGGCGGGCGACAAGGTGTGGATCCTCGCGACGGGCGCCTATACGACGACTTACTCCGCCGTCGGGTTCAATGGCTTCCCGCCGCTGGCAAGCGTCTGCATCTGAGGCCGCTCGGGCGGGACGGGAAGGTCAGGCAGGCTGCCTGACGCTGCGGCAAAAGACCCTGCGCGGGAAAGGGGAAGAAATCTGCCTTTCCAGTCCCTATATTCCTTGCGCTAGTGTTCTGAACCGTCCATTTACCGAATCGGCCTAAATACGTTTGATGTCCAGTTTCATGCGCTTGCATGGGCATGCGATGCTTGTGCCCCTTTGCGGGTGGGCGGCGCAACCTGCTAAACAAGCGCCTGAACCGCGCCCAGGAGAAGTTATGAAAGACCCCATCGATACCTACATGAACCTCGTCCCGATGGTGGTCGAGCAGACCAACCGCGGTGAGCGCGCATACGACATTTTCTCGCGCCTTCTGAAAGAGCACATCATTTTCGTTGCCGGTCCCGTCGAGGACGGGATGGCGATGCTGGTGACTGCGCAGCTTCTCTTCCTCGAGGCTGAAAACCCGAAGAAGGAAATCTCGATGTACATCAACTCGCCGGGCGGCATCGTGACGTCGGGCCTGGCGATCTACGACACCATGCAGCACATCCGTCCGCCCGTTGCGACGGTCTGCATGGGGCAGGCGGCATCCATGGGTTCCCTGCTTCTGGCGGCGGGCGAAAAGGGCATGCGTCACGCGCTTCCCAATGCCCGCATCATGGTTCACCAGCCCTCCGGCGGCTTCCAGGGTCAGGCCACGGATATCGAAATTCACGCTCGCGAAACGATTGCGATTCGAGAACGCCTGAACAACATCTACGTCAAACACACCGGCCAAAGCCTGAAGGCCGTGGAAGATGCCCTTGAGCGCGATAATTTCATGAGCCCGGAACGCGCCATGGAGTTCGGCATTATCGACCATATCGGCGTGGAGCGTTCGACTTCCTCGGACGACGCGGCGAAAAAGGGCTGATTTAGCGCCACTTTGCGGGCGTCCGGTCTTTTCGTCTGCTTGCCGGAGCGGGGCCGGATGCATGGGAAACGGGCCGGTTATGCCCACCGATTGGGCGTTGGCGGCCTTTTCCCTGCCTGAAAGAGGGGTAATGAAATGTTGATCCCTCCTCGAATAACGTGCTCGTATGGAGTTAAGGCGGCTCACCGAGTCATCCGTCAGCGCCTGTCGGGCGTAACAAAGGACGGCTTGATCGGTCGCTGCAAGGCAGGCACGGTTGGTGCATAGGCTGGATGCGTCCCTTACGGCCTGTAGGTTACTAAGGAGTTTTTATGAGCAAGGTGAGCGGCGGCGACTCCAAGAACACGCTCTACTGTTCTTTCTGCGGCA
>JACIYQ010000352.1 GCA_014359855.1 Parvibaculum sp. | reverse complement strand
GTCGGCCTCTTCGCGACGCGTGAGAAATATGTCCGCCAGATGCCGGGCCGCCTCTGCGGCGAGACGGTGGATGCGGACGGCAAGCGCGGCTATGTGCTGACGCTCTCGACGCGCGAGCAGCATATCCGCCGCGAAAAGGCGACCTCGAACATCTGCACCAATTCCGGCCTGTGCTGCCTTGCCTTCACGATCCACATGTCGCTTCTGGGCGAAGACGGCTACAGACAACTCGCCCGCATCAACCATGCGGCGGCGGTAAAGCTCGCGGAGCGTCTTGCGGCGGTGCCGGGCGTCGAAATCCTGAACAAGGCTTTCTTCAACGAATTCACGATGCGCCTGCCGAGACCGGCGGCGGACGTGGTCGACGCGCTGGCGGAGAAGGGTGTGCTGGGCGGTGTGCCTGCTTCACGGCTGCTGCCGGGCGCGGCGGAGGTCGAAGACCTTCTCATCGTCGCCTCGACAGAAATCAACACAGATGCGGATCGCGCGGCCTATGCGGCGGCGCTGAAGGAGGTGCTCTAGATGTCCGGCATGAACAAACAGGGCCGTCCGACCTCAATCGACGGCGCGGGCGCCGCCGGCGCGCGCGAGACCTTCACGGGCAACCGGGCGCTGGAGCATGAAGAGCCGCTTCTCTTCGAACTCGACAATCCGGGTGCCTGCGGTGTCGATTTCGACGATCCGGGCGAGTTCACCTCGCATCTCGGTAATTTCGAACGGCAGGGCCGGATCGGTCTTGCCCGTGTGTCCGAGCCGGAGGTGATGCGCCACTTCGTGCGGCTTTCCGCCAAGAACTATTCGATCGATGCGGGTCTTTATCCGCTCGGCTCCTGCACGATGAAGCACAACCCGCGCCTTAACGAAAAGATGGCGCGTCTCCCGGGCATCTCCGATGTCCATCCGCTGCAGCCGCAACAGACGGTGCAGGGCTCTCTCGAACTGATGAGCGAACTCTCGCACTGGTTGAAGGAGCTGACCGGCATGCCCGGCGTCACGCTCTCGCCCAAGGCGGGCGCGCATGGCGAGCTGTGCGGCATGATGGCGATCCGCGCTGCGCTCATCGCGCGTGGCGAAGACGATATCCGCACGCGCGTGCTCGTGCCGGAATCGGCGCATGGCACCAACCCGGCGACCGCCGCGCTGCTCGGCTACAAGGTGGACGCAATTCCGGCGACGAAGGAAGGCCGCGTCGATCTCGAAGCCTTCAAGTCGAAGCTCGGGCCCGATGTCGCGGCGATCATGCTGACGAACCCGAACACCTGCGGTCTTTTCGAGCGCGACATCGTGAAGATCGCCGATGCCGTGCATGAGGCAGGCGCCTATTTCTATTGCGACGGTGCTAACTTCAACGCCATCGTCGGCCGGGTGCGGCCGGGCGATCTCGGTGTCGATGCCATGCATATCAACCTGCACAAGACCTTCTCGACGCCGCATGGCGGCGGCGGCCCGGGCGCCGGCCCGGTGGTCTTCTCCGAGGCACTCGCGCCTTTCGCCCCGCTGCCCTATGTCGTGAACGGCAAGGACGGTTTCCGCCTCGTCGAGACGGAAGGTGAAGCCGAAGCCGACGGCACGACGCCTTTCGGCCGCATGACGGCCTTCCACGGGCAGATGGGTATGTTCGTGCGCGCACTCTCCTACATGCTGAGCCATGGCTCGGACGGGTTGCGGCAGGTTGCGGAAGACGCGGTGCTGAACGCGAACTACGTTCTCGCCTCGCTGAAGGACGACCTGTCCGCGCCCTTCGAAGGCCCGTGCATGCACGAAGCGCTCTTCGACGATCGCTTCCTGAAGGGTACGGGCGTGGAGACGCTCGATTTCGCCAAGGCGATGATCGACGAAGGCTACCACCCGATGACCATGTATTTCCCGCTGGTCGTCCATGGCGCGATGCTGATCGAACCGACGGAGACGGAGTCGAAACAGGCCGTCGATCTATTCATCGCGACGCTGAAGGACCTCGCCCGCGCTGCCAGATCGAACGACAAGGACCGCTTTACCGGCGCGCCCTACATGTCGCCGCGCCGCAGGCTCGACGAAACGGGCGCCGCGCGCAGACCCGTGCTGCGCTGGGCGCCGCCCCCCGCACCGGCGCAAGCTGCCGAATAACATGAACGAGACGCGGTTCATCGAGCTTGCGCGCGCAAACGAGGTGAACCGTGAAATCCTGACGCGGCTGCCGTCTCTCGGTCTTGCCGATGCATGGCTCGTTTCCGGCTCGCTCTTCCAGGCCGTCTGGAACGCGCTGACGGGCCGCGAGCCCGGCTACGGCATCAAGGACTACGACATCTTCTATTTCGATGCCGACACGAGCTGGGAGGCGGAGGACACGGCGATCCGCCGCGGCGCGGACCTTTTCGCCGATCTCGATGTCGAGATTGAACTGAAGAATCAGGCCCGCGTGCATATCTGGTATGAGCGAAAGTTCGGGATGCCATATCCTTCACTTCGCAATGCCTGCGAAGGGATCGACCGCTTCCTTGCACCTGCCTGCATGGTCGGTATCGCACCCGGCGGAAGCGTCTATGCGCCACGCGGTTTTGCCGACATCGAAAGCATGACCATCCGCCCGAACCGGACGCCAAATTTCAGCGCCGAGCGCTACGCCGAGAAGGCCGCGCGCTGGCAGGAAAAGTGGCCGGAGCTGACGGTCGTCGCACCCTAGGCCACAAGAAGCCGCTCCTGGAAGAAGGAGATCACGCGCTTCGCCGCCTCCCCGGTTGCGCGCCCATTGAACCGGAGTGCCTCGCGAAAAGGCAAACAAAAACCCCGCCGGGCCGGAACCGGGCGGGGTTTCTGAACAGTGTGTGCCTAGTGAAGCTTGGAGGCGAGGTCGGCGATCGACTTCTCGATCAGCTTCGCATCAGCGCCCGCATCGACCTTCCCGGCGATGACGCGGCGTGCGGCACCGATGGCGACTTCCGCGGCGGCGGAGCGGACGTCGTTCACCGCCTGGGTCTCGGCCTGGGCGATCTTGTCTTCGGCGAGCTTCGTGCGGCGTTCGACCTGCGCTTCCATGTTCGCGCGGGTCTCCTTCGCAAGCTGCTCGGCCTCGGCCTTCGCCTGGGAGATGATATCCTCGGCTTCCTTCATCGCCTCGCGCTGCTTGCGCTGATAGGAGGCGAGGAGCTGCTGCGCTTCCTCGCGCAACCGCCGGGCTTCGTCGAGTTCAGCCGCAATATCGGCGGCGCGCTTGTCGAGCGAGCCGGCGATGGTGCGGTG
>JACIYQ010000351.1 GCA_014359855.1 Parvibaculum sp. | reverse complement strand
GCATGATCTCGCAGACGATCGACATTCTGCGCAAGTGACGGCTGAAGCGAGGGGAGCTCGAGCGACATGACGACCATTCCGGCATCGACAGTGCTCAACGCCTATGCCCGCGCCGCGGGGATGGGCTCCGGCAACCAGGGGCCCCAGGCCGGCGTCGCAAAGGACGCGGCCGGCGGCTTCGGCGACATGCTGAAGCAGGCGATCAACGAAAGCGTCGAGACGTCCAAGGGCGGTGAACAGAAGATGGCGGCCGTGACCGGCGGCACCGGCGGCAACATCGTCGATGTCGTGACGGCGGTGGCAGAGGCCGAGACGACGCTGCAAACGGTTGTGACCGTGCGCGACAAGGTCATCACGGCCTATCAGGAAATCATGCGCATGCCGATCTGACGGCAGCGAGGGGGCAGACAACAAAATGACGGGACCTGAAATTCTCGACCTCGCGCGGCAGGCGATTTATGTGCAGCTCGAGGTTTCGGCGCCGATGATGGTGGTCGCGCTTGTCGTGGGCCTAGCGATCGCGCTTTTGCAGGCGCTGACGCAGGTTCAGGAAATGACCATCGTCTTCGTGCCGAAGATCGTGGCGATCTTTCTGACGCTGCTGATTGCGCTGCCCTTCATGGCGCAATCGCTGAGCGGCTTCATGAACCTCGTCGCGCAGAAGATCGTGACAGGCTAGCAGCGGACGCCGCATTCCATGATCACGGTCGACTTCCTGCCGCAAACGGCTTTCACCTTCATGCTGATCTTCTCGCGGCTTGCGGCGATGATCATGCTGCTGCCGGCGCTCGGCGAGACGAGTATCCCCGCGCAGGCGCGGCTGGTGCTGGCGCTGCTTCTGTCGATGGTGATGATGCCGCTTGTCGCCGCGTCCTACGGGCCGATACCGGGCACGGTTCCGGCGCTCGCCTTCATCGTCATTACCGAAATCGCAATCGGCCTCTTCATCGGCGGCGCGGCGCGGATCATCATGAGCGCGCTTCATGTCGCGGGTAACATCATCGCCCTGCAGATGAGCCTTGCCTTCGCGCAGAATGTCGACCCGACGCAGGGACAGCAGGGTGTCCTGATCGCCAACTTCCTGTCGTTGCTTGCCGTCACGCTCATTTTCGCGACCAATCTCGACCATCTGATGATTGCCGCCATGCGCGACAGCTACGAACTTTTCGTGCCGGGACAGGCCATTCCCGTCGGCGATTTTTCGCAGATGGCGGTGAAGCTCGTCTCCAGCGCCTTCCGGATCGGGTTGCAGCTCGCGGCGCCCTTCCTCGTTTTCGGTCTCATTTTCTATGTCGGTATCGGCATTCTTTCGAGGCTGATGCCCCAGATCCAGATTTTCTTCATCGCGATGCCGGCCAACATCATGCTCGGCTTCTTCCTGCTGCTTTTCCTGCTCGGCGCCATGATGACGTGGTTCCTGCAGGGCTTCGAGCAGTCCGTTTCCATGTTCGCCGGTTAGCGGGGAGAGCGCGCCGTGTCGGACCAGGACGATTCAGAAAAAACAGAAGAACCAACACAACGAAAACTGGACGAAGCCCAGAAGAAGGGCGACGTCGTCAAGAGCCAGGAGATCAGCACCTGGTTCGTGATGATGGGCGGGGCCGTCGCCATAGCGCTTCTTGCGCCCTCGACCGCGAGTTCGCTCGCGGGCTCCCTCAAGGTCTTTCTGGCGCAGCCCGATACGATCCCGATGGACTCCGAGCACCTGAGACGCATATGGCTTGCGATCGGGCGGGACGCCTTCGGCGCGGTGATTGCACCGCTTGCCATTCTCGTCGGTGCGGCGCTTTTCGGTCATCTTATCCAGAACGCGCCGGTCTTTACGGCCGAGAACATGAAGCCGAAGCTCTCCAAGATTTCACCGAAGGAAGGAATGAAGCGCCTCTTCGGGCCGAAGAGCCTGATGAACCTTGCGAAGGGCATCGTGAAGCTCTGCGTGGTGGGCACGGTCTCTTTCCTGATCGTCTGGCCGGAGCGCGACCGGCTTGCGCTGATGATGACCTGGGATATCGCGCAGCTCCTGCCGCTCGTTCAGGCCATGGCGCTCAAGATGTTTGCGGGCGTGATCGCGGTCATGACCATCGTTGCCGCGCTCGACTACCTGTTCGAGCGGATGCAATGGATGAAGAAGCAGCGCATGTCCGTCCAGGAAGTGAAGGACGAATACAAGCAGATGGAAGGCGATCCGACGGTGAAGGCGAAACTGCGCCAGATCCGCGTGGAGCGCGGCCGCAAGCGGATGATGGCCGCCGTGCCGACCGCCACCGTCATCATCACCAACCCGACCCATTATGCCGTGGCCCTCAAATACGAGCAGGGCATGGGCGCGCCGGTCGTGGTGGCCAAGGGCGTCGATGCCGTTGCCTTCAGGATCCGCGAGGTCGGCCAGGAACACGACATTCCAATTATCGAAAATCCGCCGCTTGCCCGCGCGCTCCATGCGACCGTCCAGATCGACGAAGAGATCAAGCCCGAGCACTACAAGGCGGTGGCGGAGGTTATTGGCTATGTCATGCGTCTTAAGGCTAAGATGAGCCGAAGCGGCCGGAGATGATTCGGCCGGGGTGAGGGGATGTGCGCCGGCGCGGAGTTCCCGCATGCCGGAGGGGCGGGCACAGCAGGAGTAGGACATGGCCGAGACGCCGGCCGATCTTGCCGATAGCGGCGCGGACGGCATCGATGCCGCCACAGCGCACGAGGATGCGCAATGGTCGCTGCCTGCGCGCCGCTGGGTCGTCATCGGCGCGCTTGCGCTCGGTTTCGTGCTGGCTCTCCTCGATACGCTGGGCGTGCAGGCTTTCGGCGTGCCCGGGGCGCTTACGGCGCTCGGTCTCGTCGCCATCGCCGCCGCCGTTCTCTACGGTCTTTCCGGCACCGGCTCCGAGACGCTCAGCCGTGCGCCGCTTGCCGCGGCGGATGCCCTGACGGCGTTGCCCGATCCCTGCTATGTGACCGACAGGCGCGGCGCGGTGCTTTTCGCGAACGAGGCCTACCGCTCGCTCTCGGGCGGGTTCGACGGCGGCAGGACCGTTCCGGTCGAACGGTTGCTTTCGGGCCAGGGCGAGGGGGCGGAGGTCTCTTTCCGGCTTGCGCAGGCGGCGCGGACGGGATTTGCCGCCGAGGAAGACGTCCGCATCGGGCCGCCCAATGCGCAGCGCACCTACCGCGCGGTGGTTCGTCCGCTCAGCGGGGCCTCGGGCGGTGCGGTCTGGCTTCTTCGCGACATGACGAATGAGCGCGAGCGGGCCGAAACCGCCGAACGCACGCATTTGCGTTCTCTTTCCTATATCGAACATGCGCCATTCGGTTTCTTCGCGACCGACGAGGAGGGCGGGCTCGTCTTCATGAACGCCCGGCTTGCCTCCTGGCTCGGTGTGGTTCCCGAAAGGCTGACCGAACGGAAGACGAAGCTCTCTGAACTGGTGCTCGGCGAAGTGCCGGCGCTGGCGGAGGGCGGGGCGGGCGGCGAAGAGAGCCTGCCGCCGCTCGATGTCGATCTCAAGGGGGCCGACGGCAAGGCAATCCCCGTTCGCATTCTTCGGTCGCGCGTTCCGTCGACCGGCAAGCGGCCGCCGCGTGTCTTTGCGCTGGTGCTGACCCGGACAACTGGCGACAAGGCGGAGGAGACAGCGCGGGACGCGGAAATGCGTTTCGCCCGCTTCTTTAACAACGCGCCGATCGGTATTGCGACCATCGATGCCGACGGCCGGATCGACAATGCGAACCGTTCCTTCGTCGCCTATGTGGGGGACGGCGTGGAGCGGGGGACGCAATTGACCTCGCTCCTTCTCGAGGAAGACCGCCCGGCGGTCGACGAGGCGGTCGCGAATGCGCGTGGGGGGCGATTCCCGGCAGCGCCCATAGACGTGCGGCTTGCGCGCAGCCCGGATCGCGTCGGTCAGCTTTACGCCTCGCGCGTGGACACGGGCGCGGGGGCGGGCATCGTGGTCTACTTGATCGATGCGACGGAGCAGAAGTCGCTGGAGCTGCAATTCGCGCAGTCGCAGAAGATGCAGGCGGTGGGCCAGCTCGCGGGCGGCGTGGCGCACGACTTCAACAATCTTCTCACCGCGATCATCGGCTTCTGCGACCTGTTGCTGGCGCGGCACCAGGCGGGCGATCCTTCCTTCGCCGACGTCGTGCAGATCAAGCAGAACGCGAACCGCGCCGCCAACCTGACGCGGCAGCTTCTCGCTTTTTCGCGGCGGCAGACGCTGCGGCCCAAGATTCTTTCGCTGACCGACGCTCTGGCGGAACTGCAGAACCTGCTCGCGCGGCTCCTGACCGAGAAGGTCGAACTCAAGATCGTTCACGGGCGAGAGCTTGGCCTCGTGAAGGTCGACCAGAACCAGCTCGAACAGGTGATCATCAATCTCGCCGTCAATGCGCGCGATGCGATGCCGGATGGCGGGCGGCTCACCATCCGCACGGCCAACGTATCGGAGGCGGACAGCCGGGCGCTCGATCATCCGCTGATGCCGCACGGCGAATATGTGCTGATTGAGGTGGGCGATACGGGTACCGGCATTCCGAAGGAAAATCTCGGCAAGATCTTCGAGCCCTTCTTCACGACGAAGGACCCTTCCAAGGGGACGGGGCTCGGCCTTTCCACCGTCTACGGCATCATCAAGCAGACCGGCGGCTTCGTCTTCCCCTATTCGACGATAGGGAAGGGGACGACCTTCCGCATCTATCTGCCGCGTTACATCGAGACGGCGGCCGACAAGGCGGCGGAAGCCGCAACCGTCGCCGCAGTGCCGGAAGCGACGGACCTGACCGGCAAGGGCACCATTCTCCTCGTCGAGGACGAGGACGCCGTGCGCACCTTCGCCGCGCGGGCGCTCGGCACGCGTGGATACGAAGTGTTGCAGGCCGAAAGCGGCGAGGTGGCGCTCGACGTCGTGCGCGGACATGAAGGCCGCATCGACCTCGTCGTCTCGGACGTCGTCATGCCCAACATGGACGGGCCGACCATGGCGAAGGAGCTGAAAGGCCTGCTGCCGGGCGTACCGATCATCTTCGTCTCGGGCTATGCCGAAGACGCCTTTGCGAAGAATCTCGATCCCGATCAGGATTTCCATTTCCTGCCGAAGCCCTTCTCCCTGAAGCAGCTTGCCGCCGCCGTGAAGGAAGTCATGGACAGCAGCAAATGAAGGGCGGGCTCGCGTAAGGAGGCGCCATGCTCATCATCCTTTCGGGGCTTCCGGGCGCGCGAAAGACGACGCTGGGCCGCGCGCTTGCCACGCAAACCGGTGGCATCTATCTCCGCATCGACACCATCGAACAGGCGCTGAAGCGCTCGCGCCTCATGCTGGACCCTGTGGACGATGCCGGCTATGCGGCGGCGATGGCGATCGCGGGCGACAATCTGAAGCTCGGGCGCATCGTGGTCGCGGATTCGGTCAATCCGATCGAACTCACGCGTAAGGCCTGGCGCGTGACGGCGCGGCGGGCCGGAGCATCTTTCGCCGACGTGGAAGTCGTCTGTTCGGATGCCGCCGAGCATCGCCGCCGGGTCGAAACGCGGGCGAGCGACATCGAGGGGCTCGTGCAGCCAAAATGGGCCGATGTCGAGGCGCGCGAATACGAGCCTTGGACAAATGATCGCATCCTGATCGATACGGCAGGGCGGGAACCCGCGGATTGCCTCATGGAATTGGTGGACTCATTGCCGCGCATGGCATGAAAGCTGCGATGCAATACTGGTTTCACCCCGTTGGCGGGTGTATTTTGTGCCGGTATGAAACGCTGAAGCGGGGGCCCGAACGATGTCCGTCGACCATCTGAGCGATCTGAGCCCTGAGAGCTCGCGGCCCGCGCGCACGAGCGCGGAGAACCATCGCGCGGCTCTTGCCATCGCGCGGCGGCATATGGGGCACGTCGCCTGGCCGACCGTTTTCGCCTCGCTCGGCTCTCTTGTGGGGCTTGCCGTTTCCAGCGCCGCGGCGCTCACCGGGCTCTGGCCCATGTGGGTCGCCATGTTCGTCAACGGCTATCTCCTGCTGATGCAGTTCATGGCCGTGCATGACGGCATCCACGACGGGATCTGCGGCGATAACAAGCGCTTCAAATGGCTGAACGACCTGCTCGCCTGGATCGGCGGCATCCTGACGCTCATCCCCTATCGCGGCTACGACGTGATGCATCTCGCTCATCATCGCTATACCAACGATTTCGAGCGCGATCCCGACACATGGTGCAGCGGGCGCAACCCGCTTTTCCTCGTCCTGCGCTTCTTCACGCAGACGCCTCACTACGTCTACATGATGACGCGGATGGGGATGTGGAAGGACAAGGCGCTCCGGCGGCCCTATCTCATTGCAGGCGCGCATCACTTCACGGCCTGGAGCCTGCTCGCCGTGGGCTTCGTCTATGGCTTCGGCGTCGAGATGGCGATGCTCTGGATCGCGCCGACCTTTCTCAACGTCGCGCTGATCGGGCTTATCTTCAACTATCTGCCGCACCGGCCGCACCTGTCGCAGGAGCGCTACACGGATTCCGGCGTCTTCCTGCTGCCACGCGCCATTCACCGGCTGGTGACGGTGCTCGACATGTATCAGACCTATCACCTGATCCATCACCTCTTCCCGCGCATCCCGTTCCACCGGATCGGCCTTGCCTTCCATGAGATGCGGCCGATCCTCGAGGCGGAGGGGGCGGCGATCCACGACTGGACGCATGCCTGGGACCGGAAGCCCGCGCGGGGCGGGGCCGCGCCCGTCGCCGGTATCGCGCCGGGCGCGCGGACGGCGAGGACGGCGGAGAGGAACGCTGCCTCTCTACGTGAGAAAGAAAAGGAACAGGTATCAGCTTCTAACTAGCCGGATTGGAGGTGCCTTCGGATGGATTTTATAGGCTCACGTCGTGAGACCTGACCTCATCCTCGATTTGGTCGACTAGTAGTTCCAATTGCGCTTCCTCGAAAATTTCAGGGCTATTTGGTGCCTTTTCCAAGATCGCGATGGCAGTACGATAGGCGCTGTTCAACGCCGGATTCGTAGGGGCACCGACGATGAAGTGCGGTTTGAATCGTTCAGCCGTTCCGTCTGCAACGACGGCCGATAGATGGCCTAGCCACTCTCTAGCCTTGCCTTTGATGCCATCAGCGTCAACAAGATCAAATGAAAGCGGCTCGTAGACATGCCATTGACCGTTCTTCCACGCGTGTTTGAATACGATGTCGTCCAATCCACCACGAATTGATTTTTCTTGAAGGCGTTGAGCGAGATTGCGCGCTTCCAGTTGTTGTCTTACTGGACGCCATACGTCGTCATCGGTTTTGCGAGCGCGTGAATGGGTGTCATATCGTGAGATAAAACGCTCGAACAGACGCTCTAGTGCCTCTTGAGGATCGTTTGTAAGTCCCGTGCCGCAAGCGGACCATTGCAATGAACTGTCGTCTGAGGGCAATGCTTTGCGCGCGACAGATGCAGCATCTCCTTCGCTCAGTAGAAAACCAGATTCTCTTTCTTTCTTTGCAACTCTCTGGAGCCCCCGACGTACCGCCTGCATAGATAAAGTAAAAGCACCGCGATCAAGGTCGGGGAAAGCACCTTTAAGACGTCCGATGGTTGCGCGAGTTTTGTGGAGTATCTGACCTGTGGACGGCACAAAAAGGACGACGCCAACGTTGATGAATTCACCAGTCAATACGTCGTGAACATATCGAAGTAGCGTGTAGCTATATGCCACTTTGCTAGGCCGTAAACTCATAAAAGGGATTAGATTCCCTTGACGCAGGTTTTGTGATTCACGTTTGTTCTCAGGATTGAGGAGGAACGATGAGCCGTCGTCGCTATGAACTGACTGATTTCGAATGGTCCGTGATCCAACCCTT
>JACIYQ010000350.1 GCA_014359855.1 Parvibaculum sp. | reverse complement strand
TTCGGGATCGCCATCATCGCGTTCAGCGCATCCGCAAGCAGCCAGATGAAGTCGAGGCTGGTGATGGCGCCGACCGGCACCGCCAGCACCCAGACGATGCGATAGGGCACGATTGCCTTGATGCCGAACAGGAACTCGACCGCCCGTTCGCCGTAATAGCTCCAGCCGAGCAGCGTCGTGAAGGCGAAGAGCGCGAGCGACACGGCGACGATCAAGCCACCATAGGGAATACCGGCCTCGAAGGCCGCGCTCGTCATGACGGCGCCATTCGCGCCGCTCGTCCAGACGCCCGACGTGATGATGACGAGGCCGGTCACCGTGCAGACGATGATCGTGTCGATGAAGGTACCGAGCATGCCGACAAGGCCTTGCTGGATCGGATCGTCGGTCTTCGCCGCCGCATGCGCGATGGCGGCGCTGCCGAGGCCCGCCTCGTTCGAGAAGATGCCGCGCGCGAAGCCCCAGCGGATCGCCAGCATGACCGTCGCGCCGAGGAAGCCGCCTTCCGCGGCGACGGGATTGAATGCGGACTCGAAGACGAGCGCAATCGCGCCCGGAATGGCCGTGTAGTTCATCGCGAGAATGATGAGACCCGTGCCCATGTAGAGCACGATCATCGAGGGGACGAGCATGCTCGCGACATCGGCGATGCGCCGGATACCGCCGATAAGCACGAGGCCGACGACGACCATCAGCACAAGTCCGGTGATCTCGACGGGAACGGCGAAATTGTCATGAAGGGCGAGTGCCACCGAGTTCGCCTGCACGCCATTGCCGATGCCGAAGCCCGCGAAGGCGGTGAAGATGGCGAAGGCGGGTGCCAGCACCAGCGCCAGTTTCGGGAACTTCGCGCCGACGCCGTTCTTGATGTAGTACATCGGCCCGCCGACGTGATTGCCGAGTTCGTCGACCTCGCGCCAGGCGATGGCGCAGACGGCTTCGGAATATTTCGTCGCCATGCCGACAAGTGCGATCACCCACATATAGAAGAGCGCGCCCGGCCCGCCGAAATAGATCGCGGTCGCGACGCCCGCGATGTTGCCGGTGCCGACGGTGGCGGCGAGCGCGGTCATCAGCGCCTGGAAGGGCGAGATGTCGCCTTCGCCTTTCGAGGGCTGAACGGCGAGCTTGAAGGCTTCGGGGAGTTTCCGCCAGGGAATGAAGCGCAGGCCGATGGTGAGGAACACGCCGGTCAGCGCCAGCGCGCCGAGCATCCACGGGCCCCAGAGATACCCGTCCACCATGTCCACGAAATCGTGAATCGCCTGCATGCGATGCCCCCCCGTCGGATGTCAGCCCGGCACAGCGCATGCGCCCGCGCTGCCGGTATCCCCATTGCCTTGGGCGAGCCTAGCAAAGAAAGCAGCGGCGGCGACCGCTTTTTTGGCGAATTATGCGCGGCGCGGCCGTGAAATCAGCTGGTCAGCAGATCGCGCTTGGCGGCGGCCGGGGCGAGCGCATCGGCCGCACCGTCTTCACCCACTTCCACTTCCCGGATTTTTTCGCCACGCCGGGATATGGCGTCGGCGGATTTGGTGATTTCGGCAATGTCCTTTTCGGCCTGCTCGAAATGCCGCTGAAGGTTGCCGACGCGCCCGTTGAGCCTGCCGACATCCTCCATCAGCATGCCGACATATTTCTGGATGACGCCCGCCTGCTTGCGCATCTCGACGTCCTTCAGCACCGCACGCACCGTGTTGAGCGTCGCCATCAGCGTCGTCGGCGAGACGATCCACACGCGCGCCTGGTACGATTTTGTCACGATGTCGCCGAAATTCGCATGGAGTTCGGCATAGACCGCTTCCGACGGCATGAACATCAATGCCGATTCCGCCGTTTCGCCGGGCACGATATAGCGCTCCGCAATGTCCGCGACATGCTTGGCGATGTCGGTGCGGAACTGCCGCGCGGCAACGGTCCGCTCCGCCTCGTCCCTGGCGTTGCGAAGCGCGTGATAGGCATCGAGCGCGAACTTGGCGTCGATCACGATGGAGCCCGGAGGATTGGGGAGGTGGATCAGGCAGTCGGCGCGCTTGCCGTTGCCGAGCGTCGCCTGGAAGGCATAGGCGGACGGCGGCAGCGCATTCGTCACGATGTCCTGGAGCTGCACCTCGCCGAAGGCGCCGCGCGCCTGCCGGTTCGCGAGAATGTCCTGCAATCCGACGACCTGACCCGAAAGCTGGGTGATGTTCTTTTGCGCTTCATCGATCACGCTGAGCCGCGTCGTCAGCGTGCCAAGCGTTTCGGCCGTCTTCTGCGCGCTCGCCTCGAGGCTCTGGCCCATCCGCTGGCTGACGGTCTCGAGCCGTTCATGCAGCGTCTGCGTCAGCTCCACCCGCGTTTGCTGCTGTGCTTCCGCCATGGCGGCAATCCGGCCCATGAGTTCCGTCTGCTGGCGGGCAAGCTCGCTCACCTGCGGATCGGGCGCGTTTCCCCGCCCGCGCAGCAACAGGACCACAAGCGCGCCGATGGCCGCCGCGGCCAGCGCCACGGCCGCAATGACGAGGGTTTCACTCATTTTTGTCTCCCATGGCCCGTGACTATAGCCGATTCCCTCCGCTTCCCGCGCCCGGCTTGACCCCGTGCGCGCTCCGGCTTATCTGAAAGCCCATGGCGATCCGCGAAATCATCACCGCGCCGGACCCCCGGCTGAAGCAGCTCTCGACGCCCGTCGACCGGGTGGACGACGAGCTGCGCGCGCTCATGGACGATATGCTGGAGACCATGTACGACGCGCCCGGCATCGGCCTTGCCGCCATCCAGGTCGGCGTGCCGAAACAGGTGATCGTCATGGACCTTGCCCGCGAGGGCGAGGAGCCGCAGCCCCGCTATTTCATCAATCCGGAAATCCTGTGGTCGTCCGACGATACCTCCGTCTACGAGGAAGGCTGCCTCTCCGTGCCGGACTTCTACGAGGAGGTCGAGCGCCCGGCCCGTTGCCGTATCCGCTATCTCGACTATCAGGGCGAGATCCGCGAGGAGGATTGCGACGACATGCTCGCCACCTGCCTCCAGCACGAGATGGACCACCTGAAGGGTATTCTCTTCATCGATCACCTCTCGCGCGTGAAGCGCGAGATGATGCTGAAGAAGCTCGTGAAGCAGAAGAAACTCCAGAAGGAACCGGCTTGAGCACCTTGCGGCTCGCCTTCATGGGAACGCCGGACTTCGCCGTTCCCGTTCTCGCCGAAATCCTCGCCGCCGGTCACGAGGTGGTCGCCGTCTGGTCGCAGCCGCCCCGCAAGGCAGGGCGCGGCATGGCCGAGCAGCCCTCGCCCGTGCACCGCTTCGCCGGGGAACACGGCATTCCCGTCTTCACGCCCGCATCGCTGAAAGGCGAGGCCGAGCAGCAGGCCTTCGCCGCGCTCGATCTCGATGTCGCGGTTGTCGTCGCCTATGGGCTGCTCCTGCCGAAGCCGGTGCTCGATGCGCCGCGTCTCGGCTGCCTCAATCTTCATGCCTCGCTGCTGCCGCGCTGGCGCGGCGCCGCGCCCATCCAGCGCGCCATCATGGCGGGCGACGGGGAAACGGGCGTCATGGTGATGCAGATGGAAGAGGGGCTGGACACGGGGCCGGTGCTTCTTGCCGAGCGCGTCGCGATCGCGCCGCGCGAAACCGCGGGAAGTCTTCACGACCGCCTGTCGCAGATCGGCGCCTCGCTCATGGTCCGCGCGCTGGCGGCCCTGTCGCGTGGGGGCCTTGCATCCACGCCGCAACCGGAGACAGGCGTCACCTACGCGAAAAAGATCGACAAGGCGGAGGCCCGCATCGACTGGACGCGCCCGGCGACGGAACTCGATTGCATCATCCGCGGCCTCACGCCTTTTCCCGGCGCTTATTTCGAGGCGGGCGAGGGCAAGGAGAAAACGCGCATCAAGGTGCTCGCCGCGAAGCCGATCGCAAAGAATGACAAACCCGGCACCATCCTCGAAGCCGGCGAACACATCGTCGTTGCTTGCGGCGAGGGCGCATTGGAAATCGCCGAACTTCAGCGCGCCGGCAAGTCGCCCATGCTCGCGCGCGATTTCCTGCGCGGCTTTCCGCTCGCGGCCGGCGAGGTTCTCGCCTGATGCCGCGCTACAAGCTCACCATCGAATATGACGGCTCGCCCTTTGTCGGCTGGCAGGCACAGACGAACGGTCTTTCCGTGCAGCATGTTCTCGAAGCGGGCTTCAAGGGCTTCTGCGGAGAGAATGTGAAGGTGAACGGCGCGGGCCGCACCGATGCCGGCGTTCACGCGCTCGGCCAGGTTGCGCATGTGGACCTTGCGCGCGACGTCGCCTGCGACACGCTGCGCGACGCGGTGAACGCGCATATGCGTCCCCATCCCGTCGCGATTGTCGAGGCGGAAGCCGTGCCCGATACATTCGAGGCGCGCTTCTCAGCCGTGAAACGCCACTACATGTACCGCATCGTCAATCGCCGCGCGCCGCTGACGCTCGATCGCGGTCAGGCCTGGCTCGTACACAAGCCGCTCGACGCGGATGCGATGCACGCCGCCGCGCAGGCGCTGGTCGGCCGCCACGATTTCACGACATTCCGCTCCGTTCAGTGCCAGGCGAAATCGCCGGTGAAGACGGTCGATGAAATTTCCGTGTCGCGCTATGCCGACGAGATCGAGGTGATCTGCCGTGCACGGAGTTTCCTGCATAATCAGGTGCGCTCCTTCGTCGGCACGTTGAAGATGGCGGGCGAGGGCAAGTGGACGCGCCGCGACGTCGAAAAGGCGCTCGCCGCAAAAGACCGCTCCGCCTGCGGCCCCGTCGCCCCGCCCGACGGGCTTTATCTGCTGCAGGTGGATTACGAGTGACGGGCTCTTCCGTCTGTCTCCAAAAAAAGAATGTCATTGCCGGGCTTGACCCGGCAATCCAGGGAAGCAGGCACCGGGCAAGTGGCCCCTGGATGCCCGGATCAAGTCCACTGCTGTCCGGTTTAATTTTCGAATCCAAATTTAACCGTCATGACCCGGCCCTCCTTCAAACTTTTTTGGCGGGTCATCCACGTCTTTCTTTTCTTCTATTCCGTGCCGCAAAGACGTGGATGGCCCGCATAAAGCGGGCCATGACGACTTTGGGTTTTGAAACCGGCCCGGCTTTTTTGAAACCGGACCCGGTCAGAACATCCGAGTGGCCCGGAAAACTCAATTTCGCAGTTCCGAGTCCAGGATGCCGACGAACGAACGTTTCTCTCGCAAAGTCAAAGTCTTGGACCGCCCCGGAAAAATTTAAACCGGACAGCAGTGGAATAAATCCCGGGATGACATCTGTATTTTCGATGGGCCGCGGAGCATGATATTCTCGGCGGAGCCGACCATACGATCCGCATTCTAGTCGCGTCTGTACTCGTTTGCCCTTCGGGGGGCTTTAATTCATGGAAAACTGGAAGAGATCGGCACGGGCCTTCTTCACCGCCTTCACGCCGCCGACTTTCTGGCTCGTCGCCTTCTTCATCGTTCCGCTGTCGCTGATCTGGCTTTACAGCTTCAGCGCCAAGACGGGCGTGACCGGCATCACGCTCGACTGGAACATCAACCAGTATGCCCGCGCGCTGGAGCCGCTCTATCTCGGCATCTTCTGGAAATCGATCCTCATGGCAGCCGCGACGACCGCGATCTGCCTCGTGGTCGCCTTCCCGGTCGCCATCGCCATCGTCTTTTCCAAGCCCACCATGCGGATGTGGCTGCTGCTGCTCGTCATCCTGCCCTTCTGGACCAACCTGCTGATCCGCACCTATGCGCTGATCGCGGTGCTCCGGACGAACGGTTTCATCAACTGGGGCCTCGACTGGCTGGTGACGAATGCCGACTGGGCGCTCTCGTTCGTGGGGCTCGGCGACAACAGGATCGTCGGCCCCTTCGAGCCGCTGACGCTGCTCTACAACAACACGGCGGTCGTCTTCGGCCTCGTCTATGTGAGCCTGCCCTTCATGGTGCTGCCGCTCTATGCGGCGCTCGACCGGCTGGACCGCTCCTATCTCGAGGCGAGCCTCGACCTCGGCGCCGGCCATATCAGGACGTTCTTTTCCATCGTGGTGCCGCTGGCGCTGCCGGGCATCGCGAGCGGAATCGTCATCACCTTCATTCCGGCGATGGGCTCCTACCTCACGCCCGACCTGCTGGGCGGCACGGACAGCCAGATGATCGCCAACGTGATCGCGAGCCAGTTCAAGCAGGCGAACAACTGGCCCTTCGGCGCGGCGCTGAGCTTCCTGCTCATGTATGCGACCTTCTTCGCGCTGGCGATCCGCGCCGTGCTGATGAGGAAGGAAGGACGGGGAGACGTAAGATGAGCCTCTTCAAGCGCAATCCCGACCCGATGGGCCCGCTCGACTATTCGCGCCGCCTGTCGCTGCGGCTCACCGTGGGCGTGACGCTCTTCTTCCTTTATGCGCCGATCCTCGGCCTCATCGTTTTCAGCTTCAACGACAGCCGCCGCAACATCGTCTGGCGCGGCTTCACGACCGACTATTATGTGAAGCTCTTCAACAACGACGCGCTGATGCTCGCCTTCGGCAATTCGCTGACCATCGCGCTCTTCACGACGCTCTTCTCGACCGTGCTCGGCGCGCTGACGGCCTATGTGCTCTGGCGCTACCGCTTTCCGGGCAAGGCCATCTACGAGGGCGGCATGGCGCTGCCCATCGTGATCCCCGAAATCTGCATGGGTGTCGCGATGATGGTGTTCTTCGCGCGGATCGGCTGGCCGTCCGGCATGATCTGGCCGTTCAACCTGTCGGCGATCACCATCGCGCATATCGCCTTCTCGTTTCCCTTCGCGGCCATCGTGATCCGCGCCCGGCTCGAAAGCTTCAACCCGGAACTCGCCGAATGCGCGCGCGACCTGGGCGC